>JAEEGU010000100.1 GCA_016280485.1 Bacillota bacterium
CGGACAGAAAAACTCCAATATCAAGAGACTTTCGGAGATACCGGTCGAGCTTGTAAAGCTTGACAAGAGTCTGGCCGACGATTACAGCTCGCCAAGCGGCAAGGTTATTCTTAAAAATACAATAAAGATGGTAAAGGCACTGGGCCTCACCATCGCGGCAGAGGGAATAGAAAACCATCGTATGGTCGACAGATTCTCCTCACTCGGCTGCGATTACCTCCAGGGATATGCGTTTTCAAAGGCTCTTCCTAAGGAAGAATTTTTGAGGTATATGAAGGAGGTGCAGGCATAGTATGGCATACAACATCAACTTCGACATAGCCTCTATCGTCATAATCCTGCTCGTGCTGTCAGCGGCGCATCGCCGGCATATGATAACCGGTGTAGCAAACAGAGCCTTTTTCAACATGATGGAGGTTACAGCGGCGGCAGCGGTATTTGATATAATATCGGTCATCGCAAGCGATAACACTGTGGTGCAGTGGATAACCCATATAGGTTTTCATCTGATGCAGCAGCAGGTCGCACCGCTTCTTGTAATCTACATCGTGGCAATTTCTGAGGCGATGCAGTATTTTAGGCAAAGAAAGCAAAGAATTATTTTCTGCATTCCGTTTGCGATTATCACGCTGATGATAGTAACCACACCTTTTACGGGACTGGTTTTCGATATTGACGGAGACAATTTCTACAAGGGCCCTTTTTATAATGAGATGTATCTGGTATCGCTGATCTATGTCGGATTTGCGTGCTTCTATCTCGTAAAGTACAAGCAAAACCTTGCAAAGGGCTCAATCAGATATCTGACAGCGGCATTTCCTATCGTTGCGCTCGCAGTTTTCTTCCAGTTTATCTGGCCGGACCAGCTTTTGCAGTGCTTTGCGATTTCAATCGTACTTTTGCTGTATACGGTAACGGTGCAAAGACCGGAGGTTCTGCTCGATAACGAAACAAAGCTCTACAACAAGGGCGTGTTCATGAAATACATTCAGCAGGCTCTTGCAACACGCACCAGTCTTGCTCTCTGTCTTTTCAAAATCGAAAAGTCGGAGAACTATATGGCGACCTTAAGCGTCGACAGGTATAACGCGATGCTGAACGCAATCGCAAAGGGTATCAGAACGGCGGTAAAGATTGTCGACAAGGATCTCGACGTCTACTACCTGAAGCACGGCCTTTATGCGGTGGTAGCAAGATATCAGAACAGGTACAAGGCGGACAGGTTTATGGAGACGGCGGATCACGAAATACTGCGGGCGCTCGAAAGCGCATCGCTTATGATGAATACACCGAACATATACAAATGTACCGTAATGATGCCGGAGGAAATTTCGGAGTTCAGCAGTCTCCCTTCCTTCCTCGACGGTCTTGAGAACATACTTCCGCGCAGCGGCCCAATCTACAGAATTTCGGACATGGAGGATAATGACAAGATCAACCTCCACATAAACATAAACGCAACTATTGAAAGAGCGCTTCGCGACGGCGAGTTCAGCGTGCGTTATGCACCGATTTACGATCCGGTTCAGGACAAAATCGTTGCGGGCAACGCACAGCTTTATATAAACGATTCGCGCTACGGAGAAATCGAGCCTCAGTTTATCTGGCGCATGGCGGAAAGCAGCGGCGAAATCGCACGGCTTTCCGACATGATGTACGACCGCGTCTGTCGTTTCGTTGCGGGTGCGGACTTTAAAGAGTCAAAGCTTCGCTACATACAGCTAAAGCTTTCGGCAACATCGTTTGAGGATCAGTATCTGTGTTCGAATCGTGTGGCGGGTGCGGACAGGTACGGTGTGAATCCGACAAACATAGCCTTCTCGATAGCAGAATCCTCGGCCATCACGGACTGGACGGAGGTGGCGGCTCAGGTGCAGCTACTGCGCTACAAGGGCTTTAAGATCGGCCTCGAGGACTATGGTGCGTACAACTCGAACATAAGGCGAATCTCGACCGTGCCGTTTACGGCTCTGCAGCTCGATGCCGGACTTGTGCGCAAGGGCTGCGCAGAGGCAGCGACCGAGGAGAGCGGATCTTTTCTGCAACTTCAGGGTCTTAATGAGCTCATCCTTACATCGACCATAGATATGGTAAGGGGTCTTGGAATTAAAATAATTGCAGCGGGTGTGGATGATTTGCAGTCAAAGAAATTTATAGAAGAGACAGGCTGCGAATATATGATGGGTGAATATTTCGGAGGATACCTCCCGATTCACGATTTTCTGCATCTGGTGCGTTCTTTCAACGAAAGAAGCGAAAGAGATAAATAAAATTTTACTTAACTAAAGGAGAATTTATGGGAATTTCAAATGTGCTTACTCTGCTCGGAGGTGTAGCTTTATTCCTGTTCGGAATGACACTGATGGGCGACAGTCTCAAGAAGGTCGCGGGTAACAAACTGGAACTGGTGCTCTACAGATTATCGAGTACACCGGTAAAGGGAATACTTCTCGGTACCGGCGTAACGGCCGTAATTCAGTCGTCTTCCGCCACTTCGGTCATGGTTGTCGGTTTTGTAAACTCGGGCATGATGAAGGTTAAGCAGGCAATAGGCGTGGTAATGGGAGCCATCATAGGCACATCTATTACGGGATGGATTATAGCCATCTCTGCTGTAGGCAGCAAGGCGGGGAATGATGTATGGGACATTTTTTCGACCGATACGCTGACTGCCGTTATTGCAATAGTTGGAATAATACTTCGTATATTCTGCAA
>JAEEGU010000015.1 GCA_016280485.1 Bacillota bacterium
AGCAGCCACTCGGCGGTAAAGCCCAGTTCGGCGGCCAGCGTTTCGGAGAAATGGAAGTATGGGCACTGGAAGCTTACGGTGCAGCTTATACTCTTCAAGAAATCCTTACCGTTAAGTCCGACGATATCGTTGGTCGTGTAAAGACCTACGAATCCATCGTAAAGGGCGAGAACATTCCTGAGCCGGGCATTCCTGAGTCCTTCAAGGTACTCATCAAGGAAATGCAGAGCTTGGGCCTCGACATCAAGCTTCTTGACGAAGCGGGCGAAGAGGTTGAGCTTAGGGATGCAAGCGAATACGACAGCTATCCGCCTTACGAGCGTGACTATCCGATGGATAACGACTCCGAAAAGGGTAGCGCTCCGATTGGACTCTCGCCGATAACTGAGATTGGCGGTGAAGGTGACGCATTCGATTTCGACGACGCAGACCTTGATGATGCCGAAAGTGATGCTGATGTGACCTTTGATGTCATGAACAGCGAAGACCTCGAAGATCTTTAATATTCGCAGAATCAGACGTTAACACTGAAGAGTAATTATATGGAAGGGGGACATTCCCTTGAAAGACAATATTAAAGCTGAAAACGCTAATTTTGACAATAATTTTGAATCAATCCAGATCAGCATAGCTTCCCCTGAGAAGATTTTAAGCTGGTCAAAGGGAGAGGTTACAAAACCTGAAACTATCAATTACAGAACTCTGAAACCGGAACCAAGCGGTCTCTTCTGCGAAAGAATTTTCGGACCTACAAAGGACTGGGAATGCCACTGCGGTAAGTACAAGAGAGTACGCTACAAGGGTATCACCTGCGACCGCTGCGGCGTTGAAATCACCAAGGCAAAGGTTAGAAGAGAAAGAATGGGTCACATTGCACTCGCTGCTCCTGTATCACATATCTGGTACTTCAAGGGCATTCCGAGCCGCATGGGCCTGGTTCTCGACATTTCCCCGAGAAACCTCGAAAAGGTTCTGTATTTCGCTTCCTACATCGTAATTCAGCCGGGTCCTACCGACTTTGTTGAAAAGCAGGTTATCTCCGAGCAGGAATACAATGCTGCTGTAGAGGAACACGGCAAGTGGGATGAAAAGAACAATCCTGACGGCTTCAAGGCAGGTATGGGTGCAGAGGCTGTAAAAGAGCTTCTTTCCGGTATCAACCTCGAAGAGCTCTCAGAGGATTTAAGAGCAAACTTAAAGGATGCTTCGGGTCAGAAAAAGATTCGTATCGTCCGCAGACTCGAAGTAATAGAGGCGCTCAGACTTTCAGGCAACAAGCCTCAGTGGATGGTTATGGATTACATCCCTGTAATCCCGCCTGATCTCCGCCCGATGGTACAGCTCGACGGCGGCAGATTTGCAACATCCGACCTTAATGATCTCTACAGAAGAGTAATAAACAGAAACAACCGTCTTGCGCGTCTTCTCGGACTCGCAGCTCCTGACATCATCATCAGAAATGAAAAGAGAATGCTTCAGGAAGCGGTTGATGCACTGATTGACAACGGCCGCAGAGGCCGCCCTGTAACAGGCCCGGGCTCAAGACCGCTTAAGTCCCTGTCCGATATGTTAAAGGGTAAGCAGGGTAGATTCCGTCAGAACCTCCTCGGTAAGCGTGTCGACTACTCCGGTCGTTCCGTAATCGTCGTAGGCCCTGAGCTCAAGTTCTACCAGTGCGGACTTCCAAAGAAAATGGCGCTCGAGCTCTTCAAGCCATTCATCATGAAGAAGCTCGTTGCTGAAGGATATGCGCAGAATATCAAGAGTGCAAAGAAGATGGTCGAAAAGGTAGGTCCTGCAGTTTGGGATGTACTCGAATCAGTCATCAAGGAGCACCCGGTTATGCTTAACCGTGCCCCGACCCTGCACAGACTTGGTATCCAGGCATTCGAGCCTGTCCTCGTAGAGGGCAAGGCTATCAAGCTCCACCCACTCGTATGTACAGCCTTCAACGCTGACTTCGACGGTGACCAGATGGCCGTTCACGTACCTCTTACGGCAGAAGCACAGGCAGAGGCAAGATTCCTCATGCTTTCCGTAAACAACATACTCGCTCCAAAGGACGGATCCCCGATCACAACTCCTACTCAGGATATGATCCTCGGCTCCTACTATCTGACCCACCCGGGCATCTGCCGCAAGGTGGACAAGGACGGAAACGTCAGCGAGAGACTCGACGAGTTTGTTGACGAAAAGAAGAACAGAGCGGATGGCTATGAGAGAGTACACCAGAAGGGCGACGACAAGATCTTCACAGACCTTGACGAAATGCTCATGGCTTACCAGAATCATGAGGTAGAGCTCCACTCCAGAGTTAAGGTTCGCCTGTATGCAGGCCCTGACGACAAGAGAGGCAAGCTCGTTCAGTCGACTGTCGGCAGATTCATCTTCAACCAGGAGATTCCTCAGGACCTCGGTTATGTAGACAGAGAAATCGATCCGTATTCGCTTGAGGTAGACTTCCTCTGCGACAAGAAAAAGCTCGGCCAGATTATCGGCAGATGCTATGCGGCTCATGCAAATACAGGTACAGTACTCATGCTTGACCACATCAAGTCAATGGGTTACCACTATTCAACCATCGCAGCCATTACAATCAGTATCTCCGACATGGAGATTCCAAAGCAGAAGCAGGAAATCATTGCAGAAGCTGAGGCTCAGGTTGATAAATATGAGAGCGCTTACAAGATGGGTCTCATGTCCAACAACGAGAGATACCAAAAGGTTATCTCCATCTGGAACCATGCGACAGACCAGGTGGCAGATGCCCTTATGGATTCCCTCGGCACATTAAACAACCTGTTCATCATGGCTCACTCCGGAGCCCGTGGTTCAAAGAACCAGATCAAGCAGGTCGGCGGTATGCGTGGTCTCATGGCTAACGCCGCAGGTAAGACAGTCGAGATTCCTATCAAGGCTAACTTCCGTGAAGGACTTTCCATTCTGGAATACTTCATTTCATCAAACGGTGCTCGTAAGGGTCTGGCCGATACAGCTCTGCGTACAGCCGACTCCGGTTACCTGACCCGTCGTCTTGTCGATGTATCTCACAACGTAATCGTTCGTGAGTTCGACTGCGGCACTGACGAAGGTATCGAGGTAAGAGCATTCGCAGACGGCAAGGAAGTAATCGAGCCGCTCCGCGACAGAGTAGAGGGACGTACATCCCTTGCAGACATATACGATCCGAACACCGGCGAACTCATCGTTGAACAGAACGAAGAGATTTCAAAGGAAGCTGCAAAGAAGATCGAGGATGCGGGCATCGATGTGGTTGCAATCAGATCCGTCATGACCTGCCACTCCAAGACAGGTATCTGCGCTAAGTGCTACGGTAGAAACCTCGCTACAGGCGAGAGCGTAAACATCGGCGAAGCTGTCGGCATCACAGCCGCACAGTCTATCGGTGAGCCGGGTACTCAGCTGACAATGAGAACCTTCCATACCGGTGGTGTAGCAGGTTCCGATATCACCCAGGGTCTTCCTAGAGTAGAAGAGCTCTTCGAAGCTCGTAAGCCAAAGGGTCTTGCAGAAATCTGCGAGGCTGACGGCGTCGTAACATCCATAGAATCTCGTCCTGACAACAAGACCGAGGTAAGAGTTAACGGCGAAGAGGGCGAAAAGGTTTACATCGTACCTTACGGTGCACGCCTCAACGTAAAAGAGGGCGACACAGTTTGGAAGGGTGGAAACATCACAAAGGGACCTCTCAATCCTAACGATATTCTCCGCTTAAACGGCGTAGAGGGCGTATATCAGTACCTCATCAAGGAAGTACAGCGTGTATACAAGAATCAGGGTGTAGATATCAACGACAAGCACGTTGAGGTTATCGTTTCCCAGATGCTCTCAAAGCTCCGCATCGAGGATGCCGGAGACACCAACCTCCTGCCGGGCGGACTTTACAGCAAGTACGAGATTGACGAAGCAAACGAAGCAGCAGTTGCCGGCGGCGGTGAGCCTTGCCAGGCAAAGCGCGTGCTCCTCGGTATCACAAAGGCTTCACTTGCTACGAACTCCTTCCTGTCGGCAGCATCCTTCCAGGAAACTACAAGAGTCCTCACCGATGCAGCCATCAAGGGCAAGACCGACCACTTACTCGGCCTCAAGGAGAACGTTATCATCGGTAAGCTGATCCCTGCCGGCACAGGCATGAAGAGATACCGCAACATCGACATCGACTACGGCATTAACGAAGAGGTTATGCGCGAGTACGAGCGTCAAAAGGAGCTTGCGGCAATCGAGGCGGCTGAACATGCGGCTGCTGCGGCTGCAGCGGGAGATGCTGAAGACATCACTGAAATTGCAGACATGGGCGATGCCTATGAAGACACTGCAATGATGCACATCACCGAGCTTGACGAAGAGTAAGGCCAGCATTTAAAAATAAGACCCGAATGTCAAAAAATCGTTGACATTCGGGTTTTGTTGTGATAAACTAATCGGGTATGTGGGCTCTTATGCCCTTTTTGGTGTGTTTTCACCGCATACGAAAACTTATTTTTTAAGAAAGGAGAAACAAATGCCTACTATCAATCAATTAGTACGCGAAGGCAGAACAACGACTGAAAAGAAGTCCACTGCTCCTGCTCTTTTAAAGGGAATGAACTCCATCAAGAGAGTTCCGACAGATGTACATTCACCACAGAAGAGAGGCGTATGCACTTCCGTTAAGACCGTTACTCCTAAGAAGCCTAACTCGGCTCTTAGAAAGGTAGCCAGAGTTCGTCTGACTAACGGTATCGAAGTTACTGCTTACATCCCTGGTATCGGTCACAACCTCCAGGAGCACAGCGTTGTACTTATCAGAGGCGGCAGAGTTAAGGACCTCCCGGGTGTAAGATATCACATCATCAGAGGTACACTCGATACTGCCGGTGTGGCTAACAGAGGCCAGGCTCGTTCCAAGTACGGTGCAAAGAAGCCTAAGAAAAAATAGGCAAATCGGTTAAAAAACAGAGCGCTTAATATACTATCTGATTGAAGACATTTATTTCAGACTATAGATTATTAAGGCGCCGCGGCCCCGCTAGGTGGGGAT
>JAEEGU010000016.1 GCA_016280485.1 Bacillota bacterium
TAACATTGTGAGTGCGAATTCACAACAAAGCACAAACATACTATAAATAATGAATTAAAAAAGAAGAGCCGGCGATTTTCGCCGGCTCTTCGAGTCTATGTGAAATTATGGAGGAGTGATAACTGTTTTAGTTTCCTGTAGGTGGGCCGCCTGCACCCTCCGGCGGTGTCATTCCATCCGGCGGAGTCATTCCGTCCGGTGGAGTCATTCCGTCCGGTGGTGTCATTCCGTCCGGCGGATTCCCGCCCGGACCACCTTGACCGCCTTCACTGTTTTCGTCTGAGCTGCCCTTGTCGCCGAAGCCGCCTCTCGGGCTGTCCTGGCCGTCCGGGCCACCTTGGCCGCCGCCGCCCATCTGACCCATTACGGAAAGATTTATGCTGCTTGCTGTGGTGAGTGCCGATGAGTCGGCCTTCTGTCCTTCGTCGGTGGAAGGAATGGTGCCATCAAGCTGGCCGAGCACGCTCTCTGCGCGGAGCTTCACAACCTCAACGAAGGTTTCCTTTGCGGCAGCATATTCATCCGCGGTGTAGAATGCGGTTGGATCGGTTTCAACCAGCTCATCTATCTGGCTCGAGATGCGCTCCACGAGCTGATCAAAGAGTCCGCCGCCCACATATTCCTCTGCGAGGATGCGCAGATATTCGTGGTACTGCGCGAGGTATTCCTCGTTTTCAAGCAGCTTGTCAAAGAAATCCGTGCCGGAGAAAGGCGTATCGATTGCATCGTTTATTACGCCCGATGCGTCATTTCCACCCTGGCCCATGCCGCCAAAGGAAAGGTTGTAATCCCAAGGCAGAATGTTGAGCTGCCCATTATATTCGTAAAGGTAGTAGTTGTGCGCCATGTTGCCCGACAGACTGTCGGCATTTATAACAAATGTGTGTACTGCCATATATTTGAGGATGTTGTCTATATCCATATACTTTTCAAGCTCCGTTCCCTCGCTGATATTCTTGAGGGCTGTAACCACGCGCCGGTGGTCCGAATCCGTCGAGTCGGTGATGGAGCCGTCCCAAATGATTGAGTAGCTGTCAAGCTCGTCATCCACGTAATTCAGGTCCGCCCCGCCACCGGAGCCAAAGCCGCCGCCCGGCATTGACGGTCTCTCGCCGCCTTCAAACTTATCGCTGATGTCGCTGTCCTTCTTTTCGCCCTGGTCCATGCTCTCAGGCTTGTAGAGCTCGCCGTCCTGCGTGCCGTAGTTTCTGAGCATGAAGCTGTCGTCTACGGCTTCCAGCGCCAGATATACTCCCCAATACTCTCCGTTTACATTGATTTTCGCGTAGTTATAGAGAGACGCATCTGCTCCCAAATATTGATACATGTCGTAAACCAATGCTTCCTTCATGTTCGTGGCGTCGGCATAGTTGTTGTTCAAAATCAGCTTGTCGAGGCCGAAGCATGTCTGCCCGTCCACATAGTGGTCGAACTCGAGCTTCAAGCTGTAGCGGTCCGTGTCGGGATCGTTTACTATATTTGAAAGGCTGGTGTTACCCTTTGCCCTGATGCCCACGTTTGTGAACGTGGTGCCGTTTACTACCACATCGCAGCTATAGTATTCTTCATCGATGGCGTTCTCGAGCAGGTCGTTCCAATCCTCCTCGCTCATGATGATGTTGATGTCGATTATCTCCGATGTGTCGAAGAGTTCTGTTTCATATTCCATTGTCACGCCGCTGGCGGTGTAGCTTTGCAGCTTGCCCCCGAAGGCCATAGCCAGCCCGCAAAACAGCAAGGCGATGATTACCGCTGCCGCAACGATTTTCGAAAAGTGTTTGCTTGCAATCATTTTGTACCTCCGTTCAGTACCTGCGCCGCAGGCGATTAAGACATATACTCGCCGTTAAATGTTACAAGTGTAGCGTTTGCGATGCCCGGAAGCTCGCTTACGCGGTTCACGAAGCTAGTTTCGTCGTTCTTTACGCGGATTTCTGCCGTAAGCTCGATGCCGCTGTTATCGACGGTTTTGGACTTTACGATAAACTTCTCAGCTGCGCTCTTCACAAGCTCGCGGGCCTTGTTTTCGGCCTCTTCGTTTTCGCAGCTCATTATGAGAATATAAGGCATGTTGCTGAATTTTTTATTGGCAAAGAGCAGCAGAATGATGCCGATGATGATTGATCCAACCACTGCGAGAGGAATCATTCCTGCGCCTATTACGATACCCGAAGCCAGTGACCAGAAAAGGAATACGATTTCCATGGGTTCCTTGATGGCTGTACGGAAACGCACGATTGAGAGTGCGCCGACCATACCGAGCGACAGGACTACGTTTGATGTAACTGCCATGATTACCAGCGTTGTGACAAGGCCCATGCCCACGAGCGTCATCGCAAATCCGTTCGAATACATCACGCCGCTAAATGTCTTTTTGTAAATAAGCGAAATGAAGAGTCCGATTATCAGCGCGAACGCCATAGCAATCAGCGCGTCTACCGGTGAGAACTCTGTTACTGTCTGTAAAAAGCTTGATTTGAAAATATCACTAAATGTCATTTGTTTTTTCCTCCTGTATTTTGGCGTATCAGCCGAATCTGCGGCATATGCCGTACTTAGAAAACGATTGTTGTGTAATTTCTCTGACCTGGATCAGATCCTGTATTATCCCCGGCAGGAATGCGTCGTATTTTACCTCGAGTATCATATCTTTTGGGA
>JAEEGU010000101.1 GCA_016280485.1 Bacillota bacterium
GATTTGCTCGAAAAGACCCGGACCGGCGAAAGTGCAGTCCGCAACGATGACGATTTCAAACGCATAAGTGACAAGATTCGTTCTCTTCAGGACTACATGAGAGTTCAGATTAACTATGTTCGTGGCAAAACCTATCGCGACGGGCTTACAAATCTCGAAAACAGAACGGCTTATTTCGAGTATGTGGAGCTTCTGGAGGAACAGATAAGGGAAGGCTCTGCGGAGTTTACCGTGGGTATGTTTGATATCAACGGCTTAAAGGGTATAAACGACGCGCAAGGGCACGATATGGGTGACCGCGTTATAAAGAAGGCTGCCGAGATTTTGAGGGCGGCGTTCGGGGGAGAGCGAATCTTCCGTATAGGCGGCGATGAGTTTGTGGTCGTTTCAAAGAAATCGAGTGCAGAGGTTGGTGAGTGCATGAAGGGCTATGAAAAGGTCTTTGCGGAGCTTAATAACGATCCGAATTTCAGCCTCGCAATGTCAAAGGGCTGCGCATGCTTTGACAGTTCGGTGGATCACAAATACCGGGACACATTCGCACGTGCCGACAGGGCGATGTACGAGGATAAGCGCATATATTACGAGTCGCACGGTGACAGGCGCGGGAGATAAATGATAATAAGAGAGAGTCGGCAGCGCCGACTCTCTTTTTTACTTGTTTTCCTTTTCTGTATGCGATTCTATCCGAATTTTTCCCTTTATGTAATAATCAGCATCCCAGACACTTGCCGTGTCCTTTACCTGCATAATCCAGAAAACGCCGAGGACTATCGCAAGTGCAACGAATGCTCCTATCGTAAGGCCTATAGCCCAAAGCTCGGTACTTATCGCCATGCAAAGGACAATAGGGAGCACCAGTGCAAGAAATGCCAGCGCAAGAGTTTTCTTTGCGCTCATCGGAAGTTCTCCTATAAATTTCCCCGTCTGACCGTTCATCGCAAAGCGATAGATACTGTCTTTATAACGGGTTGTCAATAACCAGACCGGCAAAAGAGCATAGTGTGAAACCGACCTGCCGAGCTTTATTTTACCGGAACGCTCTTCTTCGACATGCTTATGATTGAGCTCTGCCTTCATCAACGAGACAGAGCTCTTTTTTACGCGCTTCTTTGCACGTTCTTCATCTATATCTTTCTTTTCATCAGGCCTTTCAGCAAGCATTCCCGGTAGATATGCCGCAGAAAACGTCTTCAGCTCCGAAAGCTCGTATGGCTCTATATTGTCCATCAGATCGTCCCCAATTCGCTTTGACGCATCCGCCGGAACATTTTCAAATTCGAGAGTTCCTGTCAAGGTCTCCGTATAGAGCCTTGGCTTTCTGTCATATGTTACAAAGCTTGCCTCTGCCTCCGCGGTACCGTCGTAGAGCCTGAAAGGCACATATACGCCTTGAATATCGTCTGTGCTAAGTGTCCTTCGGAACACCCGCGGCTGCATAAAACGCTTGAAAATATTTTTCCTGCGATAGTTTTCGTAGGCAGCCAGAGCCTCTTCGCGGGTTTTCGCAAACGGAAGCACATAGTCCGGTGCAAATTCTCCGGAAATTTGTGCAGGCACCACTGTATTGTTTCCGCAGTAAGGACAGCTTAATGCCGCAGTCACGCCGCTTGAATACATCTCTGCACCGCAGGATGTGCATCTGAATGAAGCAATATCACCTGTACCCGGATCGTAGTGCGCGGACTTCGCGGCCTCGTCGGTCGTGGCTTCTTTAATATTTATGTCTTCCGGCTCTGTCACAGTGCCACAATGTTCACAGCAAAGCTTCCCAATCTTCGCGTCAAAGTGCACCGGCGCGCCGCAGTGTGGGCAGCGCACAGCTTCAGCCCTGAATGAAATGTCAGTCATGCATCCCTCCTATACTACCTCTGCTGCCAGAATCCTTTTCAGTATATCTATATACATCTCCTCAAGCTCCGTAAGCGGCACGCCGCGGAGGTGAATGTAGCCGAGAATCATATCGCTTACCGCGCCGTAGATGCGGCGTGAGGTGAGGCGATCGTCGCCGTAGCCCGGCGGCAGCACACCGCTTCCCGTGGAGAAGCAGTTGGTGTGGGCGATAACGTTGTATATAGTGGCACGGTCTGTGACGTAGACCACCTGATTGAAGTCGGCAATCGATGTGGAGATGGCCTCTTCCGCGAAATGGAGGTCGCTGTTGGTCTGCGAAAAGACGATGTAAGGGTATTTCAAAAGATCCTCGTAGGTAATCGTTTTAAGCTTTTCAAGCGGATGTCCCTTTCTAAAGAAGGCATGGGGCTTGATGCGCACAAGCTCCACGAAGTCGAGATTTTTCTTTTCGAGAATCCCGTGGATGAAGTTCGTGGTCATGTCGTTCATAAAGATTACGCCGAGCTCGCTTTCCTGGCGCGCAACCGCGTTTATGACATCAGCCATTTCGATTTCCTTAAAGCTGACGCGGGCAAAAGGCGCATCTACCAGGTGAATGAACTCGACAAAGGCCTTTGCACAGAAAGGATAGCGCTGGGCGCAGATGGTGATTTTTGCCGTTTCGTCCGATTCGCGCTCCGCATAATAGCGTTCAAGCTCGCCTGCATTTTCAACGATCGGCAGGATGCGGTTAAGCAGGTCACGCCCATCTTCTGTCAGGGAAATACCGCGATTGTTTCTAATAAAAATGCTGATTCCAAGCTCCGCCTCGAGCTCGCGTATCGCGGTGGAGATAGCGGATTGCGAAACGTAGAGGTTTTGCGCGGCCTTGTTCATGGAGCCGCAGTGGTAGATTTCGATGACATATTTCATCTGAAGCAGTGTCATGCCTTACCTCCAAATAATTTCCTAATTGTTGCAAAAATATACACATATATTATATAATATATCTGTACGTTTTAACAACCCAAAATATACCCAAAGGAGAGGGCGGGCATGGACAAAAAACAAGCAATCAGGCAGCTTGCCGAAAAATATGACAGCTTTTATTTCTACGACCAAAGGATTATTCTCGATAGAATCGAGCATTTAAAGAAAAGCTTTCCGGACGTAGAATTTCTTTATTCCGTAAAGTGCAACCCGCACGGCGGAGTGCTTGACACCGTTTTCGGTCAGGGCTTCGGCGCCGATGCGGCGAGCCTTAACGAGGTAAAAATGGCCGCAGAGCGCGGTGTGAAAAAGGATATGATCTACTATTCCGCACCAGCAAAGGCAATCCGCGATATCGAGGCGGCGCTGGACAAATCGGTAATCATCGCAGACAGCCTCGGCGAGCTTGAACGCATCAGAAAGCTTGCACAGGGCAATAGGTTCGAGCTGCCGATAAAGGTGGGCCTCCGCATTAACCCGGCCTTTTCTTACGATACAAATGAAGGCCACGCCAACAAGTTCGGCGTTGACGAGGCCGCAGCGCTTGAATACATGCAAAAGATGAAGGATGACTCCTTCATCAGCATCACCGGCATCCACACGCACATCAAAAGCCAGGAGCTAAACGCAAGCAAGCTGAGCAGCTACTATGGAAAGATGTTTGCTCTGGCCGGCCGCTGCGAAGAGGCGCTCGGGAGAAACCTCGAGTACATTAACCTCGGCTCCGGCATAGGCATTCCTTTTGACGAAAAGGACAGAGAAGTCGATGTCGACTGGCTTGGCGAGGAAGCGGCAAAGCTTATGGCTGCTTTTAGAAAGACCCACGAGAGCACGCGCATCTTCATCGAGTCCGGCCGCTATGCGCCGGGCCCTGCGGGCATCTACGTTACAAAGGTTATGGACAAAAAGCTTTCGTATGGGAAGACATTTGTCCTTTTGAAAAATACATTAAACGGTTTCATGCGTCCGAGCGCAGCAAAGATGATGAATAAATACTTTGCGGAGGAACCTGCATTTTCGTGGGAGCCGATGTTTACGGGACTTCACTCCTTCCAGTTCAAGGCTCTTGAAGAGGGTGGAGAGCTCGAAAAGGTGAGCCTCGCGGGAAATCTTTGCACCGGCACCGATCTTATCGCGGAGGACATTGAAATGCCTCGCCTTGAGGTGGGAGATATCGTGTATATCACAAACGCCGGAGCTTATGCGGCAAGCTTCTCGCCGATGCAGTTCTCGTCGCAGGAGCGCCCTGCGCAGGTGCTGTGGTGCGGCGGAGACAGCTTCGTGATTGAATAACAGTTGCCGATAGGGCAAATTTGTAATAGAATATAGAGTAAAGTAATTTTAGATTTTAGGAGAATATTATGGCACCAGAAATCAATGCTCCGGTTACCGAAGAGGTGGCTGAAAACACCAATTTTATTTATAACTTTATAAAAGAAGATACCGCGCCGGGCGGACAGTATGAAGGTTTACAGGTTCATACCCGTTTCCCGCCGGAGCCTAACGGATATCTTCATATAGGTCACTGCAAGGCACTTTGCATAGATTTCGGCATGGCCGAGAGATTTAACGGTATTTGCAACCTGCGCATGGATGACACGAACCCCGCAAAGGAAGATACCGAATATGTTGATGCTATCAAGCAGGATATTCACTGGCTCGGTTTCGACTGGGAGGACAGATTCTATTACGGCTCCGACTATTTCGAAAAGGACTATGAATATGCAATCGAGCTCATCAAAAAGGGACTCGCATACGTTTGCGAGCTTTCACCTGAAGAGTTCCGTCTGAACCGCGGAGACACAGAGCATCCTGCGGTATCGCCTTATCGCGACAGACCGATTGAGGAAAACCTCGAGCTGTTCGAAAAGATGAAAAACGGCGAAATCGAAGAGGGAAAGATGACTCTTCGCGCCAAGATCGACCTTGAGAGCGGCAATTTCAATATGAGAGACCCTGTAATCTACAGAATTCGTTTCATCAACCACCATCGTCAGGGCAACAAGTGGTGCATCTTCCCGATGTACGACTTCGCGCACCCGATTCAGGACGCGCTCGAGGGCATCACACACTCCCTCTGCTCGCTTGAATACGAGGAGCACCGCCCACTTTATGATTGGGTGGTAAACAATGTATCCATCCCTTATCACAAGCCTCGCCAGATCGAGTTCGCTCGCCTCGGTATCGACCACACTGTAATGAGCAAGAGAAAGCTCCGTCAGCTCGTGGAAGAGGGCTATGTTTCGGGCTGGGACGATCCGCGCATGCCGACCCTTTGCGGTCTGCGTCGTCGCGGCTACACTGCAAAATCCATCAGAACATTCTGCGACTCCATCGGTGTTGCGAAGAATTCTGCTGTAATCGAATATGCAGAGCTTGAAAGATGCCTGCGTGACGATCTCAACCAGATTGCGGAGCGTACAATGGCGGTAATTCACCCTGTGAAACTGACCGTTACCAATTATCCTGAGGGACAGAGCGAAGAGTTCGAGGTTGAAAACAACCCGGTCGATCCAAGCCAGGGTACTCACAAGATCACCTTTAGCAAGAACCTCTGGATGGAGGCTGACGACTTTATGGAGGAGCCTATTCCAAAGTACAAGAGAATGTTCCCGGGCAACGAGGTTAGACTCAAGGGCGCATATCTTGTTACCTGCACAGGCTGCAAAAAGGATGAAAACGGTAATGTAGTAGAGGTTCTCTGCGAATACGACCCTGAGTCACGCGGCGGCAACCCTGCCGACGGACGCAAGGTAAAGGGCGCAACCATTCACTGGGTAGATACCGAAAACTGCGCAGATGCAGAGGTACGTCTTTACGACAACCTCTTCCTCGATCCGCAGCCGGATGGTGCAGACAAGAACTTCCTCGACTGCATGAATCCTGATTCGCTTGTTGTTCTCCGGAACTGCAAGGTTGAAAAGAGCTTGGTTGAGATTGCAAAGAAATACGACGAGGACGAAAATCGCAGCGGCGAAAACGCACCTACATTCCAGTTCATGAGAGTCGGATTCTTCTGCCTCGACAACAAGGACAGCCGCGCGGACCATCTGGTATTCAACCGCAGCGTTTCCTTAAAGGACGGATTTAAAAAATAGCCGGAATTGCCGGAATTAAAATAAAAGGGGGTAAAGCGAAATGCCATGTACAACAATACTTGTCGGCAGAAAGGCAAGTAACGACGGGTCGACCATGATCGCGAGGACCGACGACGGTCATTTCGATGTGAAAAAGATGGTGGTCGTAGAACCGAAGAAGCAGCCAAAGAAGTATAAAAGCGTTATCTCACATCTCGAGATAGAGCTTCCGAAAAATCCGATGCGCTACACCGCATGCCCATCCGTAAGCAAGGAAAAGGGCATCTGGGCGGCGACCGGAATAAATGCCGCAAATGTCGGCATGACCGCGACGGAGACCACGACTTCCAATCCGCGCGTACTCGCGGCGGACCCGCTTGTGGAATATCAAAAGGCGCGCGGAAATAAAAAAGCCGTGCCGGGTGGCATCGGTGAAGAGGATATCGTCGTGCTGGTGCTTCCTTACATCAAGTCGGCGCGTGAGGGCGTAGAGAGACTTGCAAGCCTTATCGAAAAGTATGGCACTTACGAGTCGAACGCCATCGCGTTCAACGACGAAAAGGAGGTTTGGTGGATCGAGACCATCGGCGGACATCACTGGATTGCCCGCAGGGTGCCGGATGATATGTGCGTAATCGCACCGAACAGATTCGGCCTCGACCATTTCGATTTCAAGGATGCATACGGGGCAAAGAAAGAGTTCATGTGCTCCGCGGATTTGAAGGATTTCATCAAAAAGTACCACCTCGATTTGAACAAAGAGGGCGAGGGCTTTAACCCGCGCTATGCGTTCGGTTCGTGTTCGGATTCCGACCACGTTTACAACACGCCGCGGTCTTGGTTTATGGGCAGGTGTCTTGCTCCGAACACATACAAATGGGACGGACCGGATGCCGATTTTACGCCGGAGAGCAATGACATACCTTGGGCGATTGTGCCTGAAAAGAAGCTGACCGCCGAGGATGTGAAGTATGTGCTTTCGACGCATTTCCAGGGCACGCCGTTTAACCCTTATCTGTCGCAGGATACGGGCGTTCGCGGTAGGTATCGTTCAATCGGAATCAACCGTACGGGCGTGACATCGATTTGCCAGATTAGGCCCGATGCGCCGAAAGAGATTCGCGGAATCGAATGGATTTGCTTCGCATCGAACGCGTTCAATGCGGCATTTCCGCTCTACTCGAACGTGCCGAGCATTCCGAAATATATCAGTAATGTGGGGCTCGAGGCTAGCACGGAAAATCTCTACTGGAGCAATCGCTTGATTGAATCGCTCGCGGACGCGAACTATTCGGATTGCATCCAGCACATCGAAAGATACCAAGAGGCGGTTGCCACCGAAGGCCGCAGAATCATCAACGAGTACGATGAAAAGATGGCAAAGAAGGGCGACTATTCGCTGACCGCAAAGGCAAACGCAGAGATTGCCGACATGGTAAAGAAAAAGACCACCGAAACCCTGACAAATGTCCTCGCCGCAGCCGGCGCGAACATGAAGAACGGGTACAAGAGGTCAGATAACTAGAGGGTTTTTGGAATCTATGCACTAGATTGCCCGAATATGCGGGAATAGTGCATGAATTTGGGCGTTTTGGCCAGAATTTCGCAGGTAAAACTGATTAATAACAACAAAAATATGCACTAAGCGTGGAATAATCCGCGTTTAGTGCATTTTTTGATGACATTGATTGGTTAGTCCCATGCACTAAACCGGCTAAATGCTGTGGGTTAGTGCATAGTTTTTGAAAAACTACTTTTTCTCGATTCTGCGTTCGATTCTGCGTTCGCCTTTGCGCTCGCCCCACCAATTACGGATGCTGCGAACCCAGTGGAACTTGCAAGCCACGATTATAATAATCGCAATGATCGCCAGCGTGATGAGATTGTAGGAAATCCAATTCGCGAAGCAGTCAAGCGCATAGAGGAAGTTTGCCGCGCCGTCCTCGAGGCTCTGCGCGAGTCTTGCGAAGAAGCTTTCATCCTCGTCTATTCCGCCGTCATATCTTGAAACCTTTTCGAGCGTTACACAAATCGTCGAATATCCTACCAAGCTGTCGTAACGATTCAGCGTCGAGGAATACATCTCAATCTGGTATTCGGTGTCCGAAAGAGCATTTTCGATGCTGATAATGTCGCTCATATCCTTTGCCTCGCTCATGAGCTGGCGCAGGCGCTCTTCCTTTGCCTTTAATGTCTCGAGGCGACCTTCGGTCTCGAAATACTCAAGTCCGATATCCTCCACGCTCTCGTTCAGATAAACCACATAGCCCGCATCGCTGAGAGTATCGATGAACTCGCGGTATTTTGGCTGCGGCACACGGATGGTGTAATATCCGCACTTGTAGCTGCTCTCGCTGAAGTAAGAACCGTTGCTGAGCTCGCTGCTCTCGAAGTAACCGCCCTCGCTTTCGACCAGCGCCCTCAGCTTCTCGAGAGACTCGTCAAACTCCGTAGTCTGCAGGCTCACATCGGCGCGGTAAATAAGCTTCACATCGCTTGCCGCGTTGTAGGCTGCATCGTCCACGGTTGCTGCCGGAGTCTCGGCGCCTTCCGTAGCGACATCAAAGTCGCCTGTTCTCAGGCCTTCGCTCTCTGCAATTGTATAATTGTTTGTATCGGCTGCGTTTTTCTGCTCACCGGAAAAATCCGCAGCACCGCCTTCATCAAAGACAGCCGCATCCTCGGTGGCAAGATTACTGGAGCTTCCCATGCGCATAAAGCCTGCTCCGTCAAAGAACGAACCGATGCACAGCCCGATAACCAACACTGCCGCAAGGCTTGCCGCCCAAAGGCCGCGGCGTTTTCTCTTTTGGCGAGGACTCTCGCCGGCGCCGGATTTCACCTCAACCCTTTCGTAGTCGCGCGTACCGGCCGCATCTTCGTAAGCCTCGCCCTCCGCGATGCCTACCGCTTCCTCGGCTTCAACCACATACTTTTCGTCGATTTCACCGACGGCTCTTAACATTTCTTCCTTTTTCATATTTCAAACCCCTCTTTTGTAAGATACTCCTTCAACTCGCCGCGCAGGCGGAACAGCGTAACCTTGACGTTGCTTTCGC
>JAEEGU010000102.1 GCA_016280485.1 Bacillota bacterium
GTGCCCATTTTCTCCACTCTCCTTTGATTTGCAAAATAAACATTTAGCGAGAGGTTCGCTTTAATCCTTTGCTTTCGAGATCCACGCGCAGGATTTCTTTAGCCTTTTGTAAAAGGTAATCTATTCTCTTTACTTTTACGTTCATTACCATCGCCGCCTCCGCATAGGACATATCCTCAAAATAGATAAGCCATACTGCCTCGCGAAGCTCTGGATCTATTCTTTCAAGACTGCTGTAAAGTGCAGTTCTTTCCTCTTTCTTTTGCAGCTTTTTTTCGGGTGTATTCTTGTCTACAATCGCGCTGTAGCCCGTAAGTGCATCCAGACTTTCAACGCTGTCAATGCTGAACATTTCGGCATTCTTTTGAATACTGTGGAAACGCGTCGCAAGGTTTCTGGCAGTCCTAAAAAGATACGCCTTAAAGCCGCCGACTCTGATGAGAGGTTTCTTTACCATGATACGCGCAAAGGCCTCTATCATCAGGTCCTCCGCATCATGGACATTATGGAGGTACCCGTTTAAGAATACAGTCACACTGTCGCCATAGCGGAGCATGAGTTCATCGTATGCTTCGCCTTTTCCGGACAAGAATAAACTATACAGTTCGTCATCACTGCGACCATGCATTCTGTGGGGTCTCCTTTCCCTGATATTTTTTAAACCTGATATCGTATTATTCGCATTTCTTTAATCATGTTTCACTATCCGAAACATTGAAATTTCAATATTTTTATATATATTTCAGGTTACACCGCATTATAGCAAAAGTCCAAATAAATCGCAAGGGAAAAATGAAATTTTTCACTAAAAAAACACCTCATCCGCCCTATCGGGCACCTTCCCCTCAAAGGGGAAGGCTTTAAATGAAAACCCCTCCCCGCAGTGGGGAGGCATAAAATGAAAACCCCTCCCCGCAGTGGGGAGGCATAAAATGAAAACCCTCCCGCAGTGGGGAGGGATATGCTTTATAATCTAGCCTTCCCCTTGAGGGGAAGGTGTCACCGAAAGTGACGGATGAGGTGAAACTACAAAAGCTCTTTTCTGGAGAGGTTGATTCTGTTCTGGCTGTCGATTTCGGATACCTTTACGGTTACCACATCACCGATATTCATAACGTCCTCTACCTTTTCAACTCTTTCCTTTGCCATCTTTGAGATGTGGAGGAGTCCTTCCTTACCCGGCAGGATTTCGATGAAGGCACCAAAGTTCATAATTCTTGTAACCTTGCCCTCGTAAATACCGCCAATTTCTACGTCACGTACAAGGAGTTCGATTTCCTTCTTGCACTCTTCTGCAGAGGTTCCCTCTACGCCGTAGATTGAAACAAGACCGTCGTCGTTGATGTCAATCTTTACGCCGTACTTTTCAACCAGACCATTGATTGTCTCGCCGCCCTTACCGATGACGATGCGAATCTTGTCCGGATTAATCATCATGCTGATAGCACGCGGTGCCCACTTTGAGAGCTCAGGACGAGGTCCAGGAATCTCCTCGAGCATCTTGTCCATGATGAACATACGGCCTTCCTTTGCCTGACGGAGAGCCTTTTCAAGGATGTCTCTGGAAAGACCGTGAACCTTGATATCCATCTGGATAGCGGTTACGCCGACCTCTGTACCGGTTACCTTGAAGTCCATATCTCCGAGGAAGTCTTCCATACCCTGAATATCCGAAAGGATTGCAAACTCTGAGCTGCCGTCCTCTTTAACTCTTTCGATAAGCCCCATTGCGATACCTGCTACAGGTCTCTTGATAGGAACGCCGGCATCCATAAGCGCGAGGCATGATCCGCATGTCGAACCCATTGAAGTAGAACCGTTTGACGAAAGTACGTCGGATACGACTCTGATTGCGTATGGGAACTCTTCAACCGGCGGAATTACAGGCAGCAGTGCTCTTTCAGCAAGTGCGCCGTGTCCGATTTCGCGTCGCCCCGGGCTGCGGCTTGTCTTTGCTTCGCCTACGGAATATCCCGGGAAGTTGTAGTGGTGGATATATCTCTTTTCGGTCTGTTCTGTAATACCGTCGATGGTCTGTGCTTCGCTTGCAGGAGCAAGTGTGCATGCGCTCATTACCTGAGTCTGGCCACGCTTAAAGAGGCCTGTGCCGTGTACGCGTGGGAGCAGGCCTGTCTCACAGTAGATAGGTCTGATTTCGTCGAGCTTTCTGTTGTCCGGACGGATTCCTTCGTCGAGAATCATTGCACGGACTGTCTCCTTTGTGATATTGTAGAGAACTGCGTCGATGTCCTTTGCGCCTTCCGGATAGATTTCCGCGAAGTGCTCCTTTGTCTCAACCTCGACTGCGTCCATAGCGTCGAGTCTTGCCTGCTTTTCAGGTGTCTTTATAGCGTCCTTCATCTTTGGTGTAGCGTAAGCCCTTACTGCGGCGTCGATTTCTTCCGCAGGCTTGTAGAGGTTTACCTCCATCTTTGGCTTGCCGACTTCGGCAACCACTTCCTCGATGAATTCAACGATTTTCTTGATTTCTTCGTGTGCAAAGAGGATTGCGTCGAGCATTTCCATTTCAGGAACCTCGTGTGCGCCGGCCTCTACCATCATGATTGCTTCCTTTGTGCCGGAAACGGTCATTTCGATGTCGGAGACTTCTCTCTGTGCAAGTGTTGGGTTGATGACCAGCTGGCCGTCAACTCTGCCGACCTTTACCGAGCCTGTCGGTCCGTCCCAAGGGATGTCGGAGCAAGCAAGTGCAACTGATGAACCGATCATGCCGCAAACCTCCGGCGAGCAGTCAGGGTCAACCGACATTACTGTTGCTACAACAACTACGTCATTGTAGTAGCCCTTTGGGAAAAGCGGTCTGATTGGTCTGTCGATCAGACGGCTAGTGAGAATAGCGTGCTCGCTCGGGCGTCCTTCGCGCTTGATAAAGCCTCCCGGAATCTTGCCTACGGAGTACATTCTCTCCTCAAAGTCTACGCTGAGTGGGAAAAAGTCAATGTCCGGCTTTGGCTCCTTTGATGCGCAGGCTGTTACGTTCACAACTGTGTCACCGTACTTTACCATAACCTGGCCGTTTGCCTGTTCGCAAACCTTTCCGATTTCGAGTTCGAGGAGTCTGCCTCCCACTGCGGTTCTAAACGTTCTGTAATCTTCAAATCTTGGCATAATTAACAACTACCTCCTGTTAATTTTCTTTCCTATACCTTCTATAAATAAAAGCGGGGTTTTATGTGCCCCGCTTAAATTTCTGTTTGTAATGTAAATTACTTTCTTAATCCTAAACGAGCAATAAGGCTTCTGTATCTTTCGAGATCCTTTTCCTTCAGGTAATTAAGAATGTTTCTTCTCTGTCCTACCATCTTGAGGAGTCCTCTACGGGAGTGGTGGTCCTTTTTGTGAGTCTTGAGGTGCTCGTTGAGCTCGTTAATTCTGTAAGTCAGGATTGCAACCTGAACCTCAGGGGAACCTGTGTCACCGGCCTTTAAGCCATACTCTTTGATAATTTCTGCTTTCTTTTCTGTTGTTAACATTTTTTTCTCCTTTTCTTTCGAGTGCGGATTTTTCGCATCTCTCACATGCCCTCTCCCGGTCGCGGTCAGAGTCTCCGTCAACTGAGGGAAGGTAAATTTGAATAATTTTAGTGCGGCCGTAAGTCGCAACAATTTATACTACCACGCATAAGCGTAATTGTCAACGAAAATCGCTCATTTTTGTGCGGTGAAATGCCTTTGCCGCTATGCAGTCTTCGGTGATCTGCTTTTTTAAGGCATCAATTGAGTCGAATTTGATTTCCGGGCGGACGCGCTTTATGAAATTGACGCGAATATTTTTTCCGTAGAGCTCTTTGTCAAAGTCAAAAATGTGAGTCTCAATATTACGCACAAACTCGCCGATTGTCGGCTTATTTCCAACGTTTGTGATGCTGCCGTAGGTCTTGCCGCCATACTCGCAGGTCGTGATATACACGCCGTTTGGCGGCGACACCATATTAAGGTCGATATTGAGGTTCGAGGTCGGGAAGCCTATGGTCTTGCCGAGTCTGTTGCCAACAACAACCTCACCCTCCACCGAATAAGTGCGGCCCATGTACTTTGCGCACTCCTCCATTCTGCCCTCCTCGATGAGCTGACGGATAAGCGTACTGGATACCACATTCCCATCTATGGTGACAGGGGAAAGCACATGCACTCCAAAGCCCTGCTCGATACCCATGTGTGCGAGCATTTCAGGGGTCCCCGCGCCCTTAAAGCCAAAGCGGTAATTGAATCCGCAGTAGGCTTCGCGCATTTTAAATGTGCTGATAAGGAGTTTATTTACAAAGTTCTCCGGTGACATTGTGCGGACCTCATCAGTAAACGGAATGTCGAAAACATAGTCGACCCCCAGGCTTTCCATGATATGTTCCTTAACATCCGGGTAAATGATATTCTTGACCTCATTGCCGCCTTTAACCGTCACATCGCCCGAATCAGTACTTTTCGCTACGCCTCTGTCATCATCTGTTCTATTCTGACCGTCGGCTATTCTTCGCATTAAATTCCTCGGATGGTTCGAGAAAGTGAAGACGGCAGACTTCACCCCCGCTGTTTTTGCGGCCTCCACGCAGCGGCGGATCAATTCCTGGTGCCCCATATGGACACCGTCGAAATTGCCCAGTGCGACTACAGTCGGCTCGATATCTGTTATGTCATTTAAGTCTTTGAAAACTTTCATTTTCCACCTCATCCGGCACTATCGTGCCACCTTCCCCTCAAGGGGAAGGCTTTAAAAATAGCCTCATCCGCACAATAAAACAATTAGCCTTCCCCTCCGAGGGGAAGGTGCCCGCAGGGCGGATGAGGTGTTACTTCTTACGATAAAACACCTTATCTGCTACTAGCTTTTTAAACTTGAAGCTGTAGAATGCTACGCCGAGGAAGGTCATGTCCGGGGCGTAGAGCCTGTATGCGTGTTTGAACTCCTCGCGCATCGGGAGCGGGAACTCGCGCGTCGGCTCTTCTCCCCCATATCCATACATAGGCCCCTTAAGGATTTCGACCTCGTCCATGCGGATGTGACCGCCACCGATGAAGTATTCAACCTTTTCGTCGGTCAAAACCTTCGCCTTCCCGAAAGCCAAAAGCTTTTCATCGGGATTTTCTATTATTTTGTTTACAAGTGTGTCAATCTCGTCAAACTCCGCTTCCAGCGCGGGATCCGGCGTTTCTACGCCGTAGAGCTTTGCCAGCACTCTAATGCCACCACGAAGTATATCCGCATCATTCATCCTGCCGCGCGGATGCTTGTTCTTTGGAGCGAGCTTTTCGAGTGCAATTTTTCGTCTTTCCCAAAGCTCCTTGAGATAGTCATAGCTTACCGCTTCCTTTATATCGAATGCGCCGCTCTTTTCTCGTGTGAGCTCGCACATCGCCGCACCGCAGCCGAGCTTTTCCCCTACATCAGCACAGATTGACCGGATATATGTTCCCTTTGAACATGTAATGCGGAAGGTGACCTTTAGATCATCAAGATTTACATCAATCACATCGAGACTCTCTATATATATAGTTCTCTTTGGAATTTCAACCTCTTGACCGCTGCGAGCATAATCATAGAGGCGCCTGCCATTCACCCAGACCGCAGAAAACTTCGGTGGGATCTGGACTATCACGCCTTTAAACCCTGCAAAAGCATCCATAATCTGATTCTTGAGGTTTTCATTAACCCGGCTCTTGTCAATTTCCAAATCGACGTCACCGTTTAATGAAAGCCCACCGGTCCGCTCAATGACAGTGCGCAGTTCCTCGCGCCTGTCCGTAACATCCTTGCCCCAGATATCCAAGGTCTCTGATGTGACTCCAAGATACATAGAGCAAAGGTAGGTCTTCATATCGAGGTCCAGGTACTCCGTAATCCTCGAAGCAGTCCCGATACACACAGGAAGCACACCTGTCGCCTGTGGATCAAGTGTGCCCGTATGTCCTATTCGCTTCACCCCGGTCAGTCGCCTCACCGTGTTCACTATATCGTGCGACGACATGCCCGCAGGTTTGTTTACGTTTATTATTCCTTCTTTAATCATAGTAATTTGGCTATTTATTCACCGCATTTACAATGTGCGGCTTCATGGTCGCAATTGCTTCAGTCATAGTCATTTCAAGGGTGCAGCCCGCTGCGCGAACGTGTCCACCACCACCAAATTCTTGCGCAACCTCCGATACATTCGCGTAGGATTTAGCACGCATGCTGAGCTTTATTTTGTGCTCATCGTTCTCTTTAAAAAGTGCCGCAACCTCGACTCCTGCGATTCCGCGCAGAACATTTATGATCCCGTCCGTATCCTCGAGACGTGCACCTGTTTCACGCAGCATTTCCTGAGTTACATAAGCGATTGCAACTTTTCCGTCTCCGCAAAGCTCCATAGTACCCATTATCTCTGCCTCGAGTTTTATCCTCTGCGGCGGATTGTTCTGGTAGATAGCGTTGCTGACCTCTACAAGGTTAAAGCCCGTATCCATCAGCTCGCAAGCAATTTCAAAGGTTCTGCGCGTTGTATTTGAATACTGGAAATTGCCGCAATCCGTTGTAATTGCCGCAAAGAGCGCCTCCGCAATCTTTTTATCGACCTTTGCACCCATCGCGCAAATCAAGTCGTAAACAATCTCGCCTGTTGCCGCAGCCGCAGGGTCAATATAATTAAAGTCCGCAAACGGCTTGCTGGTCGGATGATGGTCGATGCAGACAAGGGTCCTGCCGGTGTAAAACACCTCTTTACGCTTAGGAAAGCGGTCCGGCTCGCCATTGTCTACAGCCACGCATATATCCGGCGCAGCACCGAAAATATTGCCGTCAAAGGTGGTAAAGCCATCGTCGAGGAACGCCAGATTGTCCGCAATTTTGTCTTCAATCAGAATGCGGCACTGAACTCCCAGCCCCAAAAGGGCGCGCGTCAGCGCAGCACAAGACCCCAGCGCATCCCCATCCGCATTTACATGCGGAAAAAGGAGCACCGTCTTTGCTGACTTCAAAACCTCAGCGATTTCTTTGAGTGTATTGTTTCCATTCATGTGTTCCACCTCATCCGACACCCGTGGTGTCACCTTCCCCTCAAGGGGAAGGCTTTTACGGCGCAGTAAAAATGTTCTGTGGCTAGGAAAGCGAGAAGTTGGTACCGCAGCGTACAAATAGTACGTGAGGACACCGACTTCGACGCTTGACAACGCCACAGGTCATTTTAACAAGCCGTCACTTCAAGCCGTCTATTATGCGATCCATCTTAGTCCCATATTCCATTGAGTTGTCAATTTTGAACGTCAGCTCCGGCACATGATGTATCTGCAGTCTGTGCCCAACCTCGCGGCGAATCAGACCCTTTGCGTTCTCGAAGCCCTCGAGAACGGAAGCCTTTTGCTCGTCGGTCGCAAATCCGTCCTTGCCGAATCCTAAGATTGACACGAAAACCGTCGCGTAGCTGCCGTCGCCACTGACTTCGACAGCTGACACGCTCACCATATTTTCAGTAAGCCGCGGATCCTTAATCTCGCGCA
>JAEEGU010000103.1 GCA_016280485.1 Bacillota bacterium
TGCGAGACCGGATGATAACTTTTCGAGTGATTTGCTTGTTGCTCCGTTGTTACCTGCGAGCAGTCTGTTTGTGTTGATTGAGCTGATGTTGTGATTAATTCTCATTTTCTTTTCCTCCTTGAAATTTTCCCCATCGTCCTTGACGGGGCAGAATTAATGTAAAATAATTAAATTGTTTTGATGTGAGCTTTGATTGTTTTAACTCACTTGATTATATTTTCGGCAGAACCTTGAGATACTTTAGTAAGTTTCGGAAACATTTTTTAATTTTTTTCTGTTTGGTTAAATCCTGTCCGATTGATTAAGTATCTTTGAGCCCTCTGCCTTTGGGCTTACACTTATATTATCGGTGGGGGCAGGGAAAACTTTAGAAGAAATTTTAAAAGAATTCCGATTAGATAGAAAAACCCCCGGGGCGTAGCTCCGGGGGTTTCTGCATGCATTTTTGTTTGCACAATTGCGCGGTATTTTGTGGGATAGATTATCGGGCTATCCCGTTGTTATTTACACATATCGCAGAGGATATGTGACTGCGTTAACTAACTTTAAGTAGCCTTAAGCTATACGTTGAGAGTCAGGTTAACAGTAGTGTTAGCAGAGTCGTTGAACTTCACTGTGATTGTTGCAGCTGAGCCTGCATCTCTCAATGCATTTACATAAGTAGCATTGAATGTGAGAGTGTTACCTGCTATAGTGTAGAAGCTGCTGTTAACATCATTGCTACCCTTCTTTACGCTTGCGATAGCTGTTGCTGCCCTGCTGCCGTTACCTAAGCTAAAGGTTACAGCGAGAGGAGTATCCGCTACGAGAGTGTAAGTAGTAGGTGTAATGGAAGGAGCTGCTACGTTGCTAAGGAACTGGTGACCGTTTTCATCAAGGTTAGCTGCTGCATAGTTAGCAGGAGTAAGACCTGCGAAGGAGTATGCAACTGTAGCTGTGATATCGGTAGCCTGCCAGTTTGCATAGGAGTTGATCTTTCCTATGAAGCGCCATGATGCGGAGCCCTTCTTGTTAGGTGCGCAGTTAAGGAGCTGAGCTGCAGAGGAAGTCTTGTCAGCTGCAGTGTAGTACTTAACATAATCAGCCTTCTGGAGCGCGAACTCTACCTTTGCAGCAGCAGTTCCGAGCTTAACAGCAGGAGCGGAAGCACCGTAAACGCCTTCAACCTTTTCGATATCAACTGCAGCTTCGGTAGCCTGTGCAGCTGCACCTGTTACATTGAGGGAGCCTGCATAGAAGTCGCCATTCAGAGCTGCAACTGTTACGAATGCAGCAGCGCCGGTAGTTTCCTTTACATCTGTAGCAACGAGTGCCTGTACGAATGCGAGCTTGTCTGTACCGGTTTCAACAACGCCTGCAGCGCTATCCTGGAATAAAGCAGCACCTGTAAGGGATACAGTAGCTGTAGCCTTTACTGCAACCTGGCTCTTGTTTACGATTGTAAAGTCAGGTGAGTAAATCTGGTTGGTTCCGTCCAGAAGTGCGAAAGCATCGATGGCCATCGGAATTGTGGTAGGAACTACGATGTCCCAGATTGGATCTGCAACTTCAGTGTTAACTGTTACGTTCTGATTTGCAGGACCGGTAGCGAATGTCGGAACTGTGAATACCATGCAGACAAGCACAGCCACTGCCATAACCAATGATAATTTTCTCTTCATATTTTTTCCTCCTTGAAAATAATTAACTCTTCATGAGTGATAACTTATAGGTCACGTCCTGCGACCCTTTGCCTAAAAAACACCACGCGTTAGGCTTTATAGCTATAAGGCGAAGCCTTAGATAGCACACTTTCAATTACTGACCGATTTCGAGGTCAATGTTTACTCCAAATGAGCTTATTTCGGAACCATCATCGTTTAAGAGATGATACTGGCATACTGCCGAATAGGAACCGTTTGCAAGCGCTTTGTCGAGCTTTATGGTCTTTATCTGCGAACCTACAGGAATTACCGTGGATTTGTAGGCTACAGTGCCGTCGTCGAGGATTACCTCGAAATAAATAGGTGCATTGTTGTTTGCAACATTTGCAAGATATGCATTTGATGAAGCGCTTTTTCCGTCAGGGAAGTGCCATGTCGAGTTCATCTTTACCTCGAACATGCCATCTTGAACCATCTGGTCGAGCGTAGATGCGGCATCCTCGAGATTCGATTCATCGATTACAAGATTGCCGACAGGCTCTGTATTATCATTTCCTCCATTCATTATATGAATGCATATTGCTATGGCAGCAACCGCCACCAAAATAAGGACGATACCAATAATCAGTACCGTTTTGCTGCTTTTTGAAGCCTTAGCTTCTTTGCCTGTGCTCATAATTATCCTCCTTGTATTATTGTAATAATATTATCGTCAATAATGGACATAACTTTAGGTCAATGAGAAAAAAAGGTGTTTTTTTCCCCACCATAGGTTATAATATATGATAGCAAGGAGGCTTTAAGATGAAAAGAGGAAAAATAAAAATATTTTGTCTACTTGCATGTTTTTTAATGATAATGGGGACATGTACTGTGACATACGCCGATATATATGATATAGAAAGCGACGCAACGGAAGCGCAAGCAGGCAGTGAGGCCGGTAGCGATAGCGGACAACAGACCGGCGAAGCTGTAGGCAGCGGCGCAGGGGAAGGCAGTGCAGAGACGGTAGGTAGTGCCGAAACCGGTAGCTCTACGCATGAATCGGCAAGCGAACCTACCGCAGAGGACGAGTCTGCAGGCGAAGGCCTATCAGAGGAAATCCTTCAGATGATAGATGAGACCAATATAGCACCAATAGAGGATGACTATGACGAGTCTTACATCGTGAGCATGCGAGTTCCGACAAAGGTCATATTTATGATTGACCCTTATGATATGCTTGGAAACGGAACGGTCAGCTCCACTGTGATTCCAATCGAGAACAAGAGCGATTTTGCGGTGGATTTCAGTATTGATACGGTTGAAGTATCGTTTGGGCACGAGGAAATAGAGCTTTCGCGTAATCCGGTGGACCAGGACAGCGATTACAGGAAAAAGGTTATCGAGATAAAGATGGTCTGGATCGATTCCGAGGGAAATCAGGAGGAACGACTTGTTTCGGGAGCCCCGGAGGAAAGCGCTTATGCAAAAAGACTTGAGGCCGGCGAAAAGGTGGAGTTTTACATCACAGGGAGCCTTAATTCAAACCCTAAGAAGGCTTGGAGAAATGATGATATAGAGCTTAACTTTACAGTCAATATGGACAAGGCAGCAGAGCCTGTTGTGGAAGAACCTGCAGAACCAAGCGAAGAGCCTGTAGATGTCCCTGCAAGTGAGTCGGCGGATGCAACCGAGCCTGCAGTGAAACCGGAACCACAAGAAAAGGCAGAGAATATTTATTCGATAAATAACGATAGTGGGCAGTAGCGTAAAAGCCGCGTAACCCGTTTATAAGATAAAAAACCCCGATGGGAAAACCCATCGGGGTGTTTTTATGCTGTTGTTTACTCATGGCGCGTATGAGCTGGATACAGCATTTTCGCTAAATTACCAACCTGCGATTACTCGTATCCTACTCCTGCATTACTGTAAGAGGGAGAGAGTGTTCTGAGGCTGCTGGTTAGCCTGTGCGAGCATTGCTGTAGCTGCCTGAACGAGGATGTTGTTCTTCGTGTATTCGGACATTTCTTCAGCCATATCAACGTCTCTGATCTGGGATTCAGCTGCAGAGAGGTTCTCGCTGGAAGTACCCAGGTTGTTGATTGTGTGCTCCAGTCTGTTCTGCATAGCACCAAGTGCTGCACGCTGAGCAGATACTGTATTGATTGCGCTATCGATTGTACCGATTGCTGCATCTGCGCTTGTCTGAGTAGTCAGATTGATTGCATTTACGCCAAGGCTTTCTGCGCTCATATCCTGAACAGTGAGCTTAGTCGACTGACCGGAGTTAGCTCCGATGTGGAATGTGAGAGCCTTGTTCGCTGCTGCTACATTAACAGTAATCGAGCCTGCACCTGCTGCAAGACCTGTCTTACCTGTATCGGTAAGGCTGATATCGAATGCGGAAGCGGAAACAGTGTTTCCTTCAGCATCGGTAATGCTTGTTACTGTGAAAGTAGCGTCAGCTGGGTCAGTTGCAGGAGTGCCTGCTACTGCTGCAGTTGCAGTAATAGTGGAACCGCTTGCCTGTCCAGTTGCGGCAAGGCCTACAGCTGAGATGTCAGCTAAATTAGCACCATCGTACCAACCGTTTGCTGCTACAGAGTCATCAGCAATAGTCTTGTAGGTGTAAGTCTTGTCTGCAGTACCTGTGTAAGTACCTGTTACAGAAACACCTGATGAACCTGTTGCGCTTGCAGGTGTTCCTGCGGAACCTGCGGAGCCTGCAACTGCTGCAACACCTGTGTAATTGATAGTGTAAGCTCCATCTTCAGTCAGGTTGGAACCTGCAGCAATCTTTACATTAAAGTTTGCATCGGAATAGGTTGCAGATGCACTAAGTGAGCCGTCGAGTAACTTTCTGGTGTTGAACTCAGTATCCGTGGAAATACGAGTGATTTCCTTAGTGAGCTGGTCAACTTCCTTCTGGATTTCCTGACGATCTTCAGCAGTATTAGTATCGTTTGCCGACTGAACTGCCAGCTCTCTCATTCTCTGGAGAATAGCGTGAGTCTCATTGAGTCCGCCTTCAGCTGTCTGAATGAGGGAAATACCATCGTTTGCGTTATCAGCTGCCTGATTGAGGCCTCTGATCTGGCCACGCATCTTTTCGGAGATTGCTAAACCTGCAGCGTTGTCGCCTGCGCGGTTTACAGCGAGTCCGGAAGAGAGCTTTTCAAGCGATTTGCTTGTAGCGCCATTATTGCTGGCGAGCAATCTATTGGTGTTGATTGCAGAGATATTATGGTTAATTCTCATTTTCTTTTCCTCCTTGAAAAATTCTATATTTGCAATCCTTGCAAATTCTAAAAGAATTAAAA
>JAEEGU010000104.1 GCA_016280485.1 Bacillota bacterium
GAAAAGTTCGCGACGATCGGAAAAAGAGGTTTCATAAAGGCGAGAGGCTCCGGTTACGGTACCGCGCCTTGGGCAGCAGTGCCTCTCAAAGAGTACATGAAAAACTGTAACGAGCGGGTGCTCACTCTCCCTCAGTGCGAGACTGCGGAGGCGCTTGAAAATATCGAAGAGATAGTAAGGATTGAGGGCATTGACGGTATTTTCATCGGCCCGTTCGACCTTTCGATAGCGCTTGGCATTCCTGCGGAGTTTGATAATCCGAAGTTCACAGGAGCAGTCGAGCGCGTAAAAAAAGCCTGCCACGAAGCGGGCAAGCTCTGTATGATGTTTTCGGGCTCTGCAGCCGAGGGTAAAAAGGCTGCGGAGGGCGGAATGGACGCTGTGGCTGTCGGCATAGACAGCATAGTCATCAAAGATGCGTATAGCAGGCTTGTAAACGAAGTCAGAGAATAAGCCTACAGCTTCGAATAATGCGCAAAGAAATCGGTCATATCAGGTCTGATGTAGTTCCTGGCGAACTCGATTTTGCGGCCGCTGTCGTCGTAAGTCAGGTTGCTGAGCTCCATTACAGCCTGGTCGGGCGCCATGTCAATCAGCTTTGCCTTTGACGGCTCTAAGAATAATACGCGGAGCGTCTGATCGGCAACATTTGGACGCATGTCGTTCCAGGCAAGAATGTCGTATATAGAAAAAAGCTCTATGTCCACATCGCCGTAGGAAGGCAGCAGCTTTTCGGGAATGTAGATTTCTTCGAGAGCTGCGGGCGTATCGCCGACATAGTCGATGCGTTTTGTGTACCAGACAGACTCGTCCTTGTCAAGGTCGAGCAAAAGTGAATAATAGGGTCCTGCAGGTCGCAGGGCCTTTATTAATATGCGCGTGTGGGCATCGATGGAGCGCTCGTCCATGGTCTGACGATACCCGCTGAGTGTATCCAGATCACGCTCGGTTTTAGGTCCGTTCACGAATACCCCTTTTCCCTGAACCGAGCGAAGCAGGCCTTCGTATTTCAGGGCAGACAGGGCACTGCGCACCGACAGAGGATTTAAGTTATAGCTTTCTGCAAGCTGAGCCTCTGATGGGATAGCGGTGCCGACAGGGTATTCACCATCCTCTATTTTACCGCGTATGACTTCTCTGAGCTGAATATACAGCGGTGATTTATAGTTTGTCTCATTCATTCTCTTTGCCTCCTGCATAATTCCAGCGTAGTGTGCTTGACATTTCAACCATATCTATGCGGGCAACGGTGCGACAGTATTCGATTACGACATTTTCGGGATCCTTTGTCGTGCTGACTATCCAAAATGCCGGCGAATCCGCCTCAATCCCCAGATATTCGGCTTCTTCGGCATTTACCGAAGTGATGCTGGTCTTTTCTTCACCATGATCGAGTGTCAGCCCATAGGCGTTCTCCAAAATCGTGTACAGCGAACCCTTTACCAAATCGTGTTCCTCGAGCCCCGGCGCAAGAACGCACGGGATAAAGGCATTTTCAATCATCATGGGAGTTTCTTCTATGATACGGAGCCTGGATATCCTATACAGCTTTTCTCCGAGCGTACGCTTGAATCTATGCGCGAGGTGCTTGTCGCATTCCACTGTCGAAAAAGAAAGCAGGCGCGTTTCGGTATGGCCGCCGTATCGGGAAACCGACTGTGAGAAGCCTTCAAGGTCCTGCAGCGTACGGATGTGGCGGGGTGAAATCATAGTGCCTTTTCCGTGCACGCTGTATAATCTGCCGGCTTCTTCAAGCGATGCGATGGCACTGCGCAGCGTAATTCTGTTCATATTCCACATTTTGCTCAGCTCTCGCTCCGGCGGGAGCTTTTCGTGTGCCTTCAGTTTGTTTTCCAAAATGTATGCTTCCAAATATTCCATCGCCAGCTCTTTTGGGCGGGGTTTGTATGTATCCATTATAGTCCACCTCCAAATTGGTATGAAATTATTATATATTAATATACTACAATTTGCAAGAAAAGTTTAGAAACCTTTGAATATTGAAAAATGCGTTGACAGTGGTATAAGATTGTGCTAAAGTTATTTATACAAGTGGGAAACAATTTTAACTACGCAAAAAATGCGTTACATAACGAATTGAGGTGAGAGTTTTGAAAAAAACAATTGTTGCACTCAAAGGTGTAGACAAGTGGTACGGAAACAATCATGTCGTAAAGAATCTCAATCTGGAAGTGGCAGAGGGCGAATTTCTGACACTTCTGGGGCCGTCCGGTTGCGGAAAGACAACTACTCTCCGCATGATAGCCGGCTTTGAGGATGCCAGCGCCGGGCGCATAGAGGTTCAGGGTGAAAGCGTTGACGAAAAGGAGCCTTACCAAAGGGACGTCAACACTGTTTTTCAAAGCTATTCTCTGTTTCCGCACATGAACGTATTCGATAATATTGCTTACGGTCCGAGAATCAAAAAAGTTCCAAAGGACCAAATAGAGCGAGATGTAGAGGAAATGCTTCGTCTGGTTCAGATGACAGGATACGAAAAGAGAAAACCGGACGCACTGTCCGGCGGGCAAAAGCAGCGTATCGCCATCGCCAGAGCGCTGATCAACAATCCAAGAGTCCTCCTATTGGATGAACCTCTGGGTGCACTGGATCTAAAGCTTCGCAAGCAGATGCAGATTGAACTTAAGCGCCTGCAAAAGAAGCTTGGGATAACATTCATCTATGTCACCCATGATCAGGAAGAAGCCATGTCTATGTCGGATCGCATCGCAGTCATGAAGGACGGTGTCATCCTCCAGCTCGACAAGCCTACCGAAATCTACAACAGACCAAACTGCCGCTTCGTTGCAGATTTTATCGGTGAATCAAACATCCTGAGCGGTGTCGTTAACGAGATTGAGGATGACCTGCTGACTGTGCAGACCCAAAACGGAACGGTTAAGGCAAGGGGCACAGGCTTTGGCGTGGGCGAAGAGATAGACATCTCAGTAAGGACAGAGTCTCTTAACTGTACTACAGAGCCTGCGGGCGATTTCTGCATAAGGGCGAAGATTCGCGACTTTACCAATATGGGCACGGTTACAAAAACCAGCCTGATACTGCCGGACGGAAAAGAAATTCGCATGTCAACCTTTGAACAGAATCCGGACTTAAAAGAAGGACAGGAGGTATACGTTTCCTGGAAGCCTGAAAAGTCAACTCCGATTCACAGAGAGCAAAAGGAGGCGGAGTCATGTCAGTAGTTACAGGCAAAGCGAAGAAAGGTAACAGGCTGCCAATGCTGGCACAGGCAGGTCCTGTGTCGCTATGGATGATAGTCTTTGTCACGCTCCCAATGCTTTTCATCATATTTATCAGCTTTATGAGCAGGGGGACCTTTGGCGGCGTCGAATATACGCCTTCAATGGAATCCTATGAGACAATGATGGAAATCACTTATTTCCACGTTATTACAAAAAGTATCGGTGTTGCGGCGGAAACAACCATAGCATGCCTACTCGTAGGCTATCCGTTTGCTTATTATATTGCCCGCAAGCCTGCAGATGTGGCATCCAGATTGATTACACTTTTGATGATTCCTTTCTGGACAAACTCGCTGATGAGGCTTAATGCGTGGATGCTGATTTTCCAGACAAACGGGCCGGTAAACAACTTTCTGGTTAACGTGAACCTGATTGAAAAGCCGATTACGTTTATATTTACCGATGGGCTGGTACTTTTAGGACTTATTACAAACTATCTGCCGTTTGCGGTACTGCCTATGTATTCCTCGATAGAAAAGCTGGAAAAGCCTGTTTTGGAGGCTTCTGCAGATTTGGGTGCAAA
>JAEEGU010000105.1 GCA_016280485.1 Bacillota bacterium
CAACCTCGACAAGATAAAGGACAATGCAAAGCGCGCGCTCGACCTCGGCGCAAACTGCATCATGCTTAATGTGTATACTGCAGGCCAGGCAGCATTAAAGATGCTCGCTGACGATCCTGAAATCAACGTTCCTATTCTGGCACACTCCGACTATGTCGGCGCAATGTGCTCCGGTACATACACAGGTATCTCTGCACCGCTGGTTATCGGTAAGCTCACAAGACTTGCAGGCGGCGACTTTGAAATCAACGGACATCCTTGGGGCAAGTTCCCAATCCCTTACAAGATGTTCGCAAGATCCTTCAAGATGTTCACTCAGCCGTGGTGGCACATCAAGCCTATGTTCTATGCAGCATCCGGCGGTACTACTCAGCTCGTTGTTAAGGATATCATCAAGAACTGCGGTACTGATGTAATCCTCGCAGCAGGCGGTGCAATCCACGGTCATCCGCACGGCTCCGAAGCAGGCGCAAAGTCCATGCGTCAGGCTATCGATGCGGCAATCAACGGAATCGACCTTATGGAATACGTAAAGAGCGGCAAGGCTCCTGAGCTCATGGAAATGGCAAAGATGCTGAACCCTGACGTTCTCAAGAACTTTGACCTTATGAACTAATGGTAGAGATAGAAATAAAGGCGTTTTTTGGGGAAAACGGCGATGCAGGTAGCTATTCAGCCGGTGGCGCAGGCGGCGGTGCAGATGCCGCCGTGAACAGGGAAGCGCTCATTGAAAAACTGAAGAGCCTGGACTTTGCGTTCAGTTATGCCTGTGACGAGGACGACTGCTACTATCAGGCACCCGACAGAGACTTTCGCAAGACCGACGAAGCGCTGCGCATCCGCATTCACAGAGAAGTTGGCACGACTGATGCCGGCAGAAACAGCGGCTTAGCAATCGGGCAGGGCGGCAGCACCGGTTCCACTAATCCGGCCGGAGATAGGTGCCGTGCGCTGGTGACCTACAAGGGCCCGAAGCAGGACAATTCCTCCCACACTCGGCAGGAAATCGAAACTGAAATCCCGGATGCTGCGGCGGCAACAGAGCTTTTTAAAAGTCTCGGCTACAAGCCGGTCCTTACGGTATCAAAGCACCGCGAGGTCTATGTGAGCGAGCCGGAGGCTGCATCACCAATATCCGTGTGCCTTGACGATGTCAAAGACCTCGGCTTTGCGGTTGAGCTTGAAAAGCTTATCGACGAAAGCAAAGCAGCCGGTAATCAGACCGGCGGTGGGCAGGCGGAATGCGAGAAGGCTGCCACAAGTCCTGCCGATGAAAAGGCTGCCGCACGCGAAGAACTCCTGGCTCTTTTAGATAAGCTCGGTATCCCGCGCGAGAAATTAACAATGAAAACCTACCTGGAAATGCTCCTTGAAAGATAATGATTGGCCCCACAAAAGAAGCGGCCACGCCTCTAAATTGGGCACACCCCAATAGGCGCAATCATGCCCCCGTATCCCGATTGGGATGCGGGGGCTTTTTATGATTTATCGGCGGTGATCTGTGTGCACCTTATGACGCGCAGATGCGGTTCGGTTGAAGCTGCAAGATGTAACTGATGTAACCGGTTGCCGAGAGAAAACACCGGGAGAATAAATGAAGTGGAAAAAATTAGAAATACATCTTGCATTATACAATCTACTGGTATATAATTACAATATAATCACAAAATGTATTAATCTTATCAAAGAATGTGACTAAGGGAAAAAAGAAGAGCTTTTTTAGTCACAAAATTCCTTGAAAACTTTATAAATGGCTCTGAGCTGGACAAAAATATGTGCCTAAGAGCAGTAAAAATAAATGAATTAGTCACATGAACTTTGTGAAAAGTGCTAAAACAGGCAAAACATGTGGCTAAAAAAGGTAAAAATTAATGATTTAGTCACATGAACTGGTCAAAGTCAAACTAAAAGGAGATTAGAGATGAACAGAATATTTGCAAGGAGTGAAGAAGCGGTGGGCGAGTTTCGTGCGCTGAGCCGCGAAAATATCGGAGTCGTCGGCTTGTCGGCCGGTGCGGGGAGTACGCTTGTCGCGACGGGGGTGGCTTATCTGCTGTCGCGTGACAAAAGGAGAAATGTCGCTTTCGTGGAAGCGGCGGAGTATGCACGGGGCGGCACGTGTGGTGCGGTCGGTGATGGGACTGTCGCCGGTGCTTATGGTGCGGTCGGTGATGGGACTGTCGCCGGAGCTGAGCCAAGGGGCTTACTCTACGATGCTGTTGGGATGGACAAGCGCTTCGCGTTGAGAGAATATCGCGACATATTCGCCATTGCCGAAGGCGGCGGTAGCATAAGGCAGGTTCTGAACATAGATGACCGCATAAACTGGGCGGTGCCGACATTTGAACTTAGGGCGAAGGCGGGATATGGGCTGAAGCCGGGGGCGGAAATGGGATCGACCTTGAAATGGGGAGAGAAATACGGCGTCGACCTGCGCGGGCAGGGTACACCGGAGAGGGAAAATGACAAGACGGACCCTATAGGCTGGGCGAGACAAATTGACCGGGCGAGACAAATTGACCGGGCGGACAGGGCGGACCGGGTTAGCCGCACCGACACCATTCTCAAAGTTATAAACGGAATTGCCGGGGATACGGTGATTTGCGACATTGGGAGCGCGCTAAGCGAATATTGGGCCCGGGAATCAATCATGGGTCCAACCACGGGGGCTAAATTTGGGCCGGGCTTTGGAACGGAACGGGAATTACCACTGCAAAGGGTTCTTGATGTCATGGACACGGTAATCTGCGTCGCGGATCCTGCGCCGTCAAAGCTGCTTTCCGGGGAGAGCAGGTTAAAGGCTATAAAGCAATATGAACATCGGGGCGGCAATTGTGTGTATCTGGTGAACAAGATGTCGGCGGGGGTTGACAAAAGGGAACTCTACACCTTTTTGGGCGCGAAGGGAAAATCACCGAATTTCTATGAACTTGAAGCATTGCCGCTTGCTGAGTTGCACGCGGCAGAGTATTCCTGCAGGCTGCCGATAGAGAGCAGGAGCCTGCGGATGAAAATGAAGGCTCTTCACGAAATAACAAGGGCTTACCTTGCGCTATAGTTCGAAAAGGCGCTGTGAGAACACTTACTCTTCACAGAAAAAACACATAAAGTTGTGTTCCGCACTATTTCAAAGGGCAAGATTTTGTGGTATAATTACTGTGTATGTGGCTGCTAACCGATATATTCAATTCGCAAAAGGCAGGCCACCTTTCCAAGAGAAAGGGACTACAAAAACAATATTGGAGTAGTAAATGATAACTTTTGAGCATGTAACAAAAAAATTCGCAGATAATGTGGGGCTTGAAGATATCAGCATCAAGATCGAAAAGGGCGATTTCGTGTTTATCGTCGGTCCGACAGGTGCGGGCAAATCCACATTTATCAAGCTTATGCAAAAGGAAATTGATGCAGACAGCGGGAAAATAACCGTAAACGGCAAGGACATCACAAACCTGCCAAACAGGGAAATCCCAAAGCTGAGACGCAGCCTGGGGATAGTTTTCCAGGACTTCAGACTTCTTCCGAAAAAGACCGTTTACGAGAACGTTGCTTTTGCAATGGAAATCATACACACACCGGCAAAACAGATTCGCAGGCAGGTTCCTGCGGTGCTCAGCCTTGTGGGAATCAGTAGCAAAGCGGATAAATATCCAAGCGAGCTTTCCCAGGGCGAGCAGCAGAGAGTTGCCATCGCGAGGGCAATCGTCAACAAGCCGACCGTGCTTATCGCCGATGAGCCTACGGGAAATCTCGACCCTGACACAGCTTGGGAAATCATGAGACTTCTGGAGCAGATAAACCTGCGCGGCACGACCATTCTGATGGTTACTCACGCAAAGGACATCGTAGACAAGATGGGCAAACGCGTTGTAACCATAGAAAAGGGGCATATCGTTCGCGACGAGTTCGGCTCCTACGGCAAGGAAGTAAACGGCAAAGGCATGTATCCGGGAGGTCTTTTGAGAAAAAGTTATGTTAGGTAGTTTGGGTTATTCAATAAAGCAGGCAGCGGTTCAGGTATTTCGTAACCGTGCAATGAGTCTCGCGTCGCTTTTCTCAATCACGGCGATGATGCTCATACTCGGCCTGTTCTTCGTTCTCATAGTAAATGTCGGTGTTGCTATGGAAACGGCAAAAATGGATTATGATACGGTGTCCGTATATCTGGAGGACAGCGTCACTTATGCTGAGGCAAATACTATGGCGGAAACGCTTCGCGCTATGCCGGAGGTATCCGAGGCGGAATATCTCGACAAGGATACGGCACTTTCCCAGTGGAAATCGCAGTCATGGGGCGAAAACTCATACCTGCTTGACACGCTGCCGGAAAATCCGCTTCCAAACTCAATCGAGGTAAAGGTAAAGGAGCTTTCAGGAGCCGATGCGGTTGTTGAAAAGGTAAACACCTTTAACGGCATTGAGAAAATCAGATACTATAAAGAAACTGTCGAAAAGCTGGTAAAAATCACAGACTCATTAAAGCTGGCGATGCTGATTATAATGCTGTTCCTTGTCATAGTTTCAATCGTAGTTGTTTCAAATACTATAAAGCTTACGGTATTTGCAAGGCAAAAGGAAATAGAAATAATGAAATATGTCGGTGCCACGAACTGGTTCATACGCGGACCGTTCCTGGTGGAGGGCATATTTATCGGCATCATTTCCGCAGGAGTTTCTGTGGGAGTGGTTGCACTTGCATACAGCAAGATTATCGGCATGATGAGCCGGGATATGACCCTCATGATAGGAATGCCTATGGTTTCGGTGGGCTTCCTTTCGACCAACTTGGTCTGGGTATTTCTGGCGCTTGGAATATCAATCGGAGCATGCGGCAGCATCGTTTCGATGAGGAGATTTTTGGACACCTAAAGGACAAATGTCCGGACATTTAAAGGGGAAAAGAATGAAAAAGATTATTGCCGTTTTGGCAGCGTTTACCCTGACGATGGCAAGCTTCGGAACCGCATTCGCGGACGAGCTTTCCGATTCGCAGGCGGCGCTCGACAAGATTAACGCAGAAAAGGCAGAAATCCAAAAGCAAATAAAAAATAACAAGAGCACAAAGCAGACGCTTACCAAGGAGCTGCAGGATCTCAACGGAAAGATAGCGCTTCAGACCAATGAAATCCAGGCGCTTGATGTCAGCATCGGAATGACCGAGGATCGAATTAGCGAAGCACTTGTGAACCTTGACGAGCTCGAGGCTGAGATTGCAGAGCAGAACAAGAACTTAAACGCAAGGCTTCGCGCCATGTATGAAAACGGTGATTCGGGCTTTATCGATGTGCTGCTCGGCTCGACCAGCATAACGGAGCTGATGACAAACATGGACCGCGTCCAGCTCATATACGACCAGGACAAGGAAATGCTCAAACAGCTCGAAACGCAGCATGCGCTTATCGAAGCGCAGAGACAGTATCTGCGTGGCCTCCAGGATGACCTCGAGGCAAATCAGGAGCAGGTAAAGGGTGTGAAGGCCAGCCTCGAGGAAAACAAGTCTGCCGTTGATGCAAAGCGTGCAGAGGTAGAGGGCAATATTGCGGCTCTCGAAGAGCTCGAGGACCAGCTTAATGCAGAGGCTAACGCACTGGTTGCCGAAATCTTAAAGCTCCAGGGCAACGGCGAGTTTGTGGGCGGCGCATTCACATGGCCGGCTCCGGGCGCAAGCCGTATCACTTCACCTTTCGGAAACAGATTGCACCCGATATTCAAGGTTTACAAGCTGCACACCGGTATTGATATCCGCTGTGCTTCAAATACCACAATCGTTGCGGCAAACTCGGGGACGGTTATTAAGGCAGCGTGGAACAACAGCTATGGCTACATGATGATGATTGACCACGGCGGCGGCATAGTTACACTTTATGCGCACTTAAACTCATTCCTCGTTTCAAACGGAGATGTCGTGGCAAAGGGGCAGGCAATTGCAAAATCCGGATCTACCGGAAACTCCACAGGCCCGCATCTGCATTTCGAGGTGCGTGTAAACGGTAATTATGTGGATCCTACACAGTATGTAACTTACGGGAAATAAACTATGAACATAAATCCAATCGTACGTGAACTATTAAGGAAAAGGGGCGTCTGCGACGAAGCAGACGTTCTTGAATTTCTTTCGGATTCACCAAAGCGCACGTACGATCCATTCCTTTTGGATGGCATGGAAGAGGCGGTAAACCTTATTTCGGCACACATAAAAAAGGGCAGTAAAATCTGCATATACGGCGATTACGACACGGACGGAGTGACCTCCGTCACGCTGATGATGACTGCACTTTCCAAGCTCACCGACCGCCTCACATATTATATACCAAGCCGCTTTGGCGAAGGCTACGGTTTAAACAGCGCGGCAGTAGAGCGCATCAGAGGAGAGGGCACGGATTTAATCATAACGGTAGACTGCGGCAGCGTGTCCTATGAAGAGACCCGCCTTGCAAAGAGCCTGGGGATGGACATTATCGTAACCGACCACCATACGGTGACGGACAAGCAGGCAGACTGCATACTCTTAAACCCGAAAAAGCCGGGAAGCGGTTATCCGTTTGACGGACTTGCGGGCGTCGGCGTTGCGTTCAAGCTCGTGCAGGCTATGGTCAGAAGAGATTTACTTCCAAAGCCGGTACTCAGCGAAGTCTTGGACCTTGTGGCAATCGGCACAATCGGCGATATCGTGCCGCTTGTGGACGAAAACAGAACCATAGTAAAGTATGGCCTTAGGGAGCTTAAAAAAGGAAAGCGGGCCGGACTTAAGGCACTTGCAGGAAAGGCATCGATTAATCTTAACAGCGTAACATCGGACAATATTGCTTACATAATCGTGCCGCACATCAATGCGGCAGGCAGAATCGAGGATGCAACAATCGGCGTGCAGCTGCTGACTGACAATGGGATTTTTGAAAAGGGCATAAAGTGCATTTCAAGAGGAGCACAGGGCAGAGCCTGCGGCGAAGAAAAGGCTATACTTGCGGCAAAGCTCTCCGAGTGCAATAAACGCAGAAAGGAACTGCAGGAAATTACCTTCCGAAGCTGCGTCGAAATGATTGAGGGCGGCGGCAAAGAAGACAAACCTTCGGGCGGAGAGGTCGCCGATGATGCGATTATTCTCTATGCGGGCAAGGCTCACGAGGGAATTACGGGCATAGTTGCGGGCAAATTAAAGGACAAATACTACCGTCCGACGATGATTGTGACGGACATAGATGAGGAAGGCACGATGCTCAAGGGCACGGGGCGCAGTGTCGAAGGTGTAAACCTCTACGAGCTTCTCAAGACTGCCGAGGACCTTTTTGTAAAATTCGGCGGGCACAAGGGCGCGTGCGGCTTTTCGTTGCCTTCGGAAAACCTTGAGCCGCTTAAAAGCCGTATAGCGGCGCGCATGGAGGAGCTTAAGGCAGAGGATGCGCAGCTTCTCGAAAGAAAGAACCCGGCGGAGATGGAGCTTGACCCTTCAAGCATAAGCGTGGAGCTTGCGAAAGACCTCGCACTTCTCTCACCGTTTGGGGCGGCAAACCCGAGCCCGGTCTTCGAAATAAGGGGCCTTTCGGTCAGTGATGTAAGACCGATGGGAGCGGACGGAACCCATGCGAGGTTCAACGTAACAAAAGACGGCGCACAAAAGCTGCAGTGCGTACTGTTTGGCAGGGCGAAGGAATATGAGCAGCTTCTTTCTTCCGGTGCAAGAGTGGACATAGCGGCCGCGGTAGAAGAAAACGTGTGGAACGGGAGATCGAGCGTGCAGCTGATGATAAAGGAGATAAAGGAGCATATTGATGACTGAGATTAACGATAATTTTGATTGCGAAGCGGTCGGAACCAATCAGGCACTTCAAAAACAAAAGCAAAAACGTGGGACCTCGATAGCAGTAATAATAGTTGTGATATTTTTACTCGGGGCATTTACAGGCGGAATCGGAACGGTGACGGTGCTTAAAAATGTCGGAAAGACAGCGCTTGTCGACAGAAACTATCTGGATCAGGTTACAGAAATCGCAGCGAAATACGCAAAGCTTGAGGCCTTTTACCGTGCAATCGAAACGGATTATTACGGTGACTACACGGACGAAGAGCTGATGGAAGGAATATACAGAGGGCTTTTTTCAAAGCTTGACAAGTATTCATGCTACATGACCGCAGAGGAATACAGGGCAAACACCGAAAGCAGCATGAAAACCTTTTCGGGAGTGGGCGTGGTAATGTCTGTTACCGATGATGACAAGGTCATTGTAATCAGTGTATACAAGGGCACGCCTGCGGAAAAGGCGGGGCTCAAGGCCGGCGACATACTCTTGGAAGTAGACGGCAAGGCGTATGCGGGCAGCCAGCTTGAAAATGCCAGCAATGCTCTACGCGGAGAAAAGGGCACAAAGGTAAAGGTGAAATACCTGCGCAAAGGCAAGGAAAAAGAGGTTGTTATGGTCAGAGACACCATAAACAGCGAGACTATATACACAGGAACCGTGCTCGAAAACCTTTCGAAAGGGCACAAGATTGAATACATAGGAATCGAATCCTTTGGAAACGGCACGGGAGATGAGATGGAGGATATCATCCACGGCATGGAGATGGACGGCACTGAAGCCTTTATCCTGGATCTTCGTAACAACCCGGGCGGCGTGGTTGAAAGCGCCTGCAAGGTGGCAGACCTTCTGCTCAAGGAGGGAGTGATCATGACCACCAAGACAAGACAGGGCAGCGAAGACGCAGTGGTGTCGGACAATGCGGCCACGAGCCTGCCGTTTGTGGTGCTTGTAAATGAAAACTCGGCAAGTGCCGCGGAAATAGTGGCGGCTGCAATAAAGGGAAACAAAGCGGCAAAGCTTATCGGCAAAACCACCTTCGGCAAGGGCGTTGTACAGTACATCCGTCAGGTAAACGGCGGTGGCGGCGATGCAATCAAACTGACCTTCGAGGAGTATTTCGGACCGGATGACATCAAAATCAACGGTGTCGGCGTTAAGCCGGACATCACGGTGGACTTTTCGGCCGAGGATGAAAACGATGCCCAGCTTTCAAGGGCAATAGAGGAAATTGTAAAGGTCCTTTAAGCTGAGGTTGACTTTTACATGTTAAAGCGATATAATTTCGGTGGAGGTAACGGTATGGGCTACGATTCAAAGTTTAAGAGCGAAGATATGGACGCGCTGTTTGAAGCTATTCTTCTCCTGGAAAATGAAGAGGACTGCTACAGATTCTTCGAAGACATTTGCACAATAAACGAGATTCACGCGATGGCACAGAGATGGCAGGTGGCGAAACTCCTTTCGGAGAAAAAGACCTATGCTGAAATAGAGGCAGCCACCAAGGCATCTACCGCTACAATCAGCCGAATAAATAAATGTCTGGTTTACGGTGCGGACGGATATCAACGCATCATAGACAGGTTAAAGGAAAAATAAAATTTATGCCTTGGTTTAAGCCGAGGCATTTTTTATGTCTGCCCGGTATATCTACCCGGGAAACAGCGAGAGAAAAAATGAAATTACATTTGTACAGGAGCGATGCCCCGATAAGCACCGAGCTTTCGCACAGCCTCCTTTTGAAGGTCCTGCCGGGCCGCCGCGCGGAAGAGCTGCGCTTAA
>JAEEGU010000106.1 GCA_016280485.1 Bacillota bacterium
GACCACCGGCGCCGGGAAGTCCTTCACCAGCTTCACCCACGGTGCCGAGATTACGTAGCCGTCCGGCTCGCCGCAGTGCCCACCCCTTCTACGGTAGTCAAGCACGAGGTTGCCGCCCATGCTGTGGCCGTAGAGAATAAGCGGCAGGCCCGGATAAGCCGCTTGCGCGTACTCAATCAGCGCGTCGATGTCCGAAAGCATCGCACTTCTCGGTGCAGCGTGGCCCCGCACGCCGTTCGTTTTGCCGTGGCCGCGAAGGTCCATGCTGATAAGCGCTATCTTATCGCGTGCGAAGTATTCCGCCATGCGGTTGTAGCGCCCTGCATGCTCGCCGATGCCGTGGACGAGCACAACCACGCGGTTTGCGTTTTCGGGTGCCCAGTGGTACCCCACCACCTTTGCGCCGCTTACATTCAAATCAAAGTTTGTGAACATGTTTCGCGCCTCCTCTAGTACCAATCGTAGTCATACCAGTCGTCATAATCCCAATTATCGTAATCCCAGCTGTCATAGTCCCAGTCATCGTATTCCCAGTCATCGCCGTAGCAATTATAGCAATAATCGTCGGATTCCCAGTAATACTCGCTGTCGTTCCAGTAGGAAGAATCGTCGTAGTAATCCCACTCGTTCCAGTCCCAGTCCTCGTAAGCGTCATAGCTGTCCCAGCCGTCCCAACCGAGGTCCCAGCTTTCGTAATCGTAAAAGTCCGAATAGCCGTCTGCCGTCGTGAACTTGTTCAGCCATGCCACATAAGGCTGGTCGAATCCGCAATTAAGGAAGATTCTTGCCATGTCCGCATAGAACTCGCTGTCGCCGTAAGGCAAGCTGACTGAAATTCCGGTCATTCCGGAGTCTTTACCATATGCGTTCACGTGGACAATCATCTGGCCGAGCGCCGCCTTGAGCGCAGCGCTTTCTTCGGAGTTGATGTTCGAAGCGACCTCCATTATATCCGTAATGTAGTAATCTGCAAGAGTTTCTTCGTCCGTTCCCAGCAAATCATAGAAATAGGAGAACATGCCCTTCTCTCCGTGAAGCATGCTCTTCAGGGCTTTTCCTCTCGGCTGTACCGCGCGGCTATAGTTCTTTCCGAGCAACGCATCTTCGTTTGCGTAGGCAAAATCCTTCCACGCTGTGTAGACCAGCTTTGTGCATCCCACATCCACCAGCGCAAGGATTGCATCGTCACCGTTTGTGTCAATCCTGTTCGCATTTACCATCGCATCGACTATGGTCTTTCCGAGCTCCGGCGTGCTGATTGATGTGTTTTTGTAAAGGCTGCGCAGCCAAAGTGTGTACTCCCAGCCGAGGCACGATTCGAAGTCTTCCGACAGAATCATATAATCGCAATAATCGTAGCAAGCACAGCAGACCTCAAGGCAGCTCATGAGGCAACAGTCCATTCCGATGAAGTCGAAATAAACGCCTCCGCCTGCGAGAGCCCTCTGAATCTCATCTATGGTAAGCGCTGCATCTTCGGACCGGAACTCATCCGAGCCAAAGCCGTAAACCGGACCGCCGCCGTGGTCCCAAAGCAGCAGGATGTATCTGTCCGCCGGATAGTTTTCTGCACCCCACTTTATGAAATCCCTCAGGGTTTCTTCTTTGGTGCAGTCAAGCTGGCCCATTCCGGTGCGCACCGTTACCAGGCCGTCCTTTTCCACTTTATGAATCTGCGTTTCCTTTGAGGATATATTGTATTTGGAGCTCCACTCCTTTGTTCCCAGCGTCTCCACGAGAACATTTACCTTTTCCGACTTGCCGGCAGCGATCATTTCTTCGATGTCTACGCTCGCCTGTCCGTCATCGGTTTCAAGGTCAGATCCGTTCATGTACATGAGGATTGTCACCGTGTCCTCGCCGTTTCCCTTTAGCTTTACCTGCGGGTCGCGCACCGCGCTGTCCCAGAACTTGACCGCCTTTGCGTCCAGACTGTCCCTGCCGTATTCCGAGCCGCTCGCCGTCTTGTCCGGCATTTCTTCAACCGGAAATAGCATTACCCACACGACAAAGAGCAGCACCGCTATACCCAGAAGGGATTTTATGCTTATTCTCTTTTTCTTTTTTCCTAACATATTTATTTCCTTTAATGTCGTTTTACATAGGACATTATATCATAAAAGTACCGAACTTGCATAAGAATAGCATTTGTAAATTAGCTTGCAATCTGCTTGCTAATCGCTTACAATGTGTTTATAGGGAGGTGATTTATATGGCAAGAACCGCAAATGTGTTTGCCAGAGTAGAGCCCAACTTAAAAGAGGCTGCCGAGCAAATCCTTAATGAGCTTGGAATACCTATGTCCAACGCTGTAGGAATGTTTTTGAGACAAGTTGTATTGCAACGAGGAATCCCTTTTGAAATGAAGCTTCCAACAGAAAAGCCCTTGTCTTATTCTGTACTGACAAAAGAACAATTTGATGGCGAGATTGAAAAAGGTATGCTAGACATCGAATGTAAAAGAACAACTCCCGCAGAAGAGTTCGTGGCAGATATGAAAAGGAAATACGATATATGAATTATTCTGTTGAATACTCCGAAAAGGCCAAACGCGATATAGAAGGCATCTTTTTATACATAGCCTTGACTCTAAAGATGCCGGAAACTGCGAAAAAACAATTTAATCATATTGTTGGTGTTATCAGCGGACTTAACACATTTCCCTTGCGTAATCCCCTTTATGAACATGAGCCCTGGAAAAGCAAAGGATTACGTTTCGTTCCGGTCGACAATTTTATTGTTTTTTATCTTCCAAATGAGAGCGAAAAAACTGTTTACATAGTAAGGGTTATGTATGGCGGCCGTGATATACAGCACGAATTAGAAACTCTTTAATAGAGAAAAACCCCTCTTGCA
>JAEEGU010000017.1 GCA_016280485.1 Bacillota bacterium
ACCCTTCGTTCAAAGGAGGTTCCTGTGGAGGTTGATATAACAGGTGAGGTCAGCTCAAAATATACCGTTTCCGAAATTAAGGTTCCGGAGACGATCAGAATCATAGGCACCAAGGATGCACTGGAGAATATACAAAGTGTAAAGGCTGAAAGCATCGATATTTCGGATGTTACGGCGACTACAAAAATAAACTTGGCACTCCGTTTACCTGAGGGAGTTTATCCTTCGCAGAGCGAACAGGTTGACTATGTATATGTTTTAATCAATAATGTGGCGGTTACCGAAATAGAGATACCGGTCGCAAACATAGAGCTTCGCGGAATTGCCGAGGGCTGTACGGCCTTTACGGACGAAAGCTTTGACGGAGTAAAGCTGATTGTAAGGGGCAGCGAGGCGCTGGTACAATCGGCGACTGCGAGCGATTTTGTCATCAGCGCGGATTTGACCGGGCTTGAGCCGGGAGTCCACGAGGTGGCGCTTTCACAGGAGCATATAAAGAGCTTTTCATCCGTAGAGATGGAGCCGGTCCGCGTTCAAGTGACCATAAAAAACGAGGCGCATTAGTGCGCCTTGGTTTTTGATATATATACCAAAATGTTAGGAGATTTCAAAATATGGCAAGATTATTCGGAACTGACGGAGTGAGAGGCGTAGCAAACTCAGAGCTTACGCCGGAGCTGGCGTTCAATTTGGGAAAGGCGGGGGCTTATGTCCTGTCAAAGCAAAAGGAGCGCCCGGTAGTCCTGATCGGCAAAGACACCAGAATTTCGGGTGACATGCTGGAGGACGCACTTTCGGCAGGAATCTTAGCTGTGGGCGGAAATGTAATCAAGGTAGGGGTACTCCCGACACCTGCGATTGCATATTTGGTTCGCAGATACAAGGCAGATGCGGGCGTTGTAATTTCAGCATCGCACAATCCGTTTGAATACAACGGCATCAAATTCTTTAACAGCAAGGGCTTTAAACTCGACGACCAGATCGAAGAGGACATCGAAGACATCATCATGAGGAACATCGATGTAAACAGCCACATCACCGGCGACAAGCTCGGAAAGTGCCTCGAGGGCTCCGAGGATTCTCTCAAGATGTACGTGGATTTCTTAAAGTCCACAATCGATGTTGACATACGCGGCATGAAAATCGTGCTCGATTGTGCAAACGGCGCATCCTACCAGGCGGCGGAGCGCGTCTACAGAGAACTCGGTGCGGATGTTGCCGTAATCGGAAACAGGCCGACAGGTGTAAACATTAACGATGCCTGCGGCTCCACGCATCCTGAAAAGCTGCAGGAAGAGGTTGTGCGCGCAGGCGCAGAGGTGGGCCTTGCATTCGACGGCGATGCCGACAGACTGATTGCGGTTGACGAAAAGGGCAGAGTGGTCGACGGAGACCGTACAATCTGCATCTGTGCAAAGATGCTCAAAAATACGGGAAAGCTGGTGGACGAGAGAGTAACCGCTACCGTTATGAGCAATCTGGGCTTCCACAAATATTTGGAAAGCATCGGCTGCACTACCGATGTAACGGCTGTAGGCGACAGATACGTACTCGAGCGTATGCTTAAAACGGGCTGTGTCATCGGCGGCGAGCAGAGCGGCCACATCATTTTCTTAAACCACACGACTACAGGTGACGGAATTCTCTCATCGCTGCAGCTCATAAAGGCCATGAAGCTTGACGGCAGGCCTTTAAGCGAAATGGCGGACGAAATCAAGATTTATCCGCAGGTTCTCCGCAACGCAAAGGTTAGGGGCGAGAACAAGCGCAAATTTGAAGAGGATCCGGACATCCTTGCCGACATCGAGCGCATAGAGCAGCTGCTCGAGGGCGAGGGCCGCATTCTGATAAGACCTTCAGGTACGGAGCCACTGGTTCGCGTAATGCTGGAGGGACCTGAACTCGACTCAATCACGAAGCTTGCGGAGGAGCTTGCAAACTCGCTCAGCCGCAAATTCGGTTAAAATACAAGGAGGACACACATTATGTGCGGAATAGTTGGATATATCGGCACCGGAAATGCCGAAAAAATAGTAATTGAAGGCCTTAAAAAGTTGGAATACAGAGGCTACGACTCTGCCGGAATCGCGATGAACTTCGGCGGCAAGCTGGCTGTTGAAAAGCGCAAGGGTCGTATCACAAATCTTGAAGAGGTACTCGAGAATTCGGAATATCCCTTCGATGACTGCCACCTTGCAATAGGGCATACCCGCTGGGCGACCCACGGAGCACCGTCGGATATCAATGCGCATCCGCATTTTTCGATGGACCACCGCATTGCAATCGTTCACAACGGTATTGTTGAGAACTACCTCGAGATCAAGGACAAGCTCATAAAGGAGCACGGCATCAAGTTCGTGTCCGAAACGGACAGCGAGGTCATCGCACAGCTTCTCTCGGTTTACTACGAGGGCAGCCTCGAGGATGCGATGTTCAGAGCCATCGCAGAAATGCGCGGCGCTTACTCGATTTGTGCCATCGCGGCTGACGAGCCGGACAAAATCGTGGCGACCAGAAAGGACGCTCCTCTTCTCGCGGGAATCGGCAGCGGCTGTAACTTCCTCGCCAGCGACATTCCGGCGCTCTTAAAGCACAGCAGAGAGTTCTACCTTATCGAAAACGGCGAAGTAGTCGTTCTCGACAAGAATGAAATAAAGATTTATAATGCCGACCACAAGAGCGTGGTTCGCGATGTGTTCCACGTTTCGTGGGATGCCGACTCCGCTGAAAAGGACGGCTATGACCACTTTATGCTCAAGGAAATCCACGAGCAGCCAAAGGGCCTCACAGAGACCCTGATGCGTCGCTTAAACGACGACGGCAGCATCAAGCTTGACGGCATCAATCTGACAAAGGCGGATATCGAGGGCTTTAACAAGGTTTACATCGTTGCCTGCGGTACCGCTTATCATGCGGGGCTTATCGGAAAGTATGCAATCGAAAAGTTCGCGAAGATTCCGGTAGAGGTGGATGTTGCATCTGAGTTCAGATACAGGGATCCGTTTGTGGACGACAAAACGCTCTTCATCGCAATCAGCCAGTCCGGCGAAACCCTTGACACACTGGCGGCGCTGCGCGAAGCAAAGGCAAAGGGCGCACGCATCATGAGCGTTGTAAACGTTGTCGGGAGCTCTGTAGCTCGCGAATCAGATGATGTATTCTACACCTGGGCGGGTCCGGAAATCGCGGTGGCATCGACAAAGGCTTATACTACGCAGATTATGTGTATGTACCTCATCGCGCTCTATATGGGCAAGGTGAAGGGTGCAATCGAAAATAAATACTACAAGGAGCTTATCGAAGAGTTAAAGAGCATTCCGCAGAAGCTGCAAAGACTTCTCGGAACGGAGCCGCAGATTAGGAACCTGGCGAAGGAGCTTTACAGAACCGAGCATGTCTTCTTCATCGGCCGCGGTACGGATTCGGCCGTAGCGCTTGAGGGTTCACTTAAGCTCAAGGAAATCTCCTACATCAACTCATTTGCGATTGCTGCAGGCGAGCTGAAGCACGGAACCATCGCACTTATCGAAAAGGATACGCTGGTTGTGGCACTTTCAACACAGGATTCGCTCTTTGAAAAGATGCTTTCAAACATCCAGGAGGTAAAGGCGCGCGGAGCTTATGTAATCGGCGTTGCAAAGGACGGGAACACCGGAATAGAGCAGCAGGCGAGCCATACAATTTATATACCTAAGTGCATGGACGAGGTCGCACCGATCCTCGCCGTAGTGCCGCTGCAGATTCTTGCTTACTACATCGCGAAGGAACGCGGCTGTGACATCGACAAGCCGAAGAATCTGGCAAAAGCAGTTACCGTTGAATAGAAACAACAGAAAGGATACCGAATGAGAGACAATTGTATTAAGGACATCAAGCTGGCGCCATCCGGCCACCAGAAGATTGAATGGGTAAAGAACAACATGCCGCTTCTCCGCAATCTGGAGGAGGAATTCAAAAAGACAAAGCCTTTCGAGGGCCTGAAGATTACTCTTTCCGTGCACCTCGAGGCAAAGACCGCGTACCTTTGCAAGGTACTGGCTGCAGGCGGCGCAAAGATGGCGGTAACAGGCAGCAATGTACTCTCCACACAGGACGATATCGCTGCAGCACTGGTCGAGGACGGACTTAATGTATATGCAATCCACGGCGCGACCAAGGAACAGTACGACGAGCACATCTTCATGGCTCTCGAGCATCATCCGAACATCATCATCGACGACGGCGGCGATCTGGTGGGCATGATTCATACAAGCCATCCTGAACTCGGCGACGAGGTAATGGGCGGCTGTGAGGAGACCACAACAGGCGTTATACGCTTAAAGGCGATGGACGAGCAGGGGATCCTCAAGTTCCCTATGGTTGCCGTAAATGACGCAGACTGCAAGCATCTCTTCGACAACAGATACGGCACGGGCCAGTCGGTTTGGACTGCCATCATGGCAAACACAAACCTCATCGTTGCCGGCAAGACCGCTGTAGTTGCAGGCTACGGCTGGTGCTCAAGAGGCATCGCCATGAGAGCTGCGGCACTCGGCGCAAATGTAATCGTAACCGAAATAGACCCGGTAAAGGCTATGGAAGCACGCATGGACGGATTCCAGGTAATGACCATGAAGGAAGCGGCACCTCTCGGCGACTTCTTTGTAACTGCTACAGGCTGCAAGGACACCATCACCGTAGAGCATATGCTCCTCATGAAGGACAGAGCAATCCTTTGCAATGCGGGACATTTCAATGTTGAAATCGCTATGAATGAACTCGAAAAGGCTGCAAAGTCAAAGCAGGAAACAAGACACAACATCATGGGATATACTCTCGAAAACGGCCGTATGGTAAACGTAATCGCAGAGGGTCGTCTTGTTAACATAGCGGCAGGTGACGGACATCCTGCGGAAATCATGGACCTCTCGTTTGCGGTTCAGGCGCTTTCCGCACTCTATATCAAGAACAACCACAAGAACCTCGGAAAACACGTAATAGACGTATCCGGCGAAATAGATACCCTCATCGCAAACAGAAAGCTTGCTGCATGGGGCATCAAGATTGACAAGCTGACACCTGAACAGGAGAAATATTTACATAGCTGGGAAGTTTAATGGAATACGTAATTGACTTTGACATCAGTGCGCTGGCGATATTGACAATTATGATATTTTCTGCCTGCTATCGCCATATGGTGAAAAGCAGTGCGGAAAAGTGCTTTATGGTCCTTCTGGCAGTAACTTTTGCTTCTGCGGTTCTGGACATAATATGCGCCTACATTGCCCCGAATTTAACAGGGGTGTATTTGGCGTGCGCCCTTTACTATGTCGTACGTACAGCGGTGGCACCGGCTTACTTTGTGTATCTGGTGGCGCTTACGGACGGATGGAAGATTTTCAAGAATCTTCCGATTAACATAGCTTTTAAGGCTATATATGCGATTATGGTAGTCGCTGTTGTCATAGTCAATCCGATAAATCACTGTATTTTCCAAGTTGAACAGAACGGTACATCTACCCAGGGACCATATATTTGGCTCCTCTATGTTGGTGTACTGTTTTATTTCATAGCAGGTGCGATATACATCTTCAAATACCGCAAATTCTATGCGCGCAACAAGTTTTACTGCCTTGTTGTAATCGTGCCCGCGACATTCATTGCGGTGGCATTCCAGCACTTCTATCCGCAAATCCTGATTGAATGCTTCGTTCAGACCATCTGTCTTTTGTTCTACTCCATTACGCTGCAAAGTCCGGAGGAGAGAACATCCGCGGAATTTCAGATAAACACCAGAGAAGCCTTTTTTGAAGACATGAGGCTTTCGGAGTTCAATCAAAAGGAGCAGACGCTGCTTCTTTTCAGAGTCAAAAACTATGCGGCACGAATAGAGGCGGTTAGCTATGAGGTGGGGACCAAAATCACCGGTGCGATAGTGGAAAGAGTCTTCGACCTGCTCAAAAGAGGGGATCTTTCGGCAGTTCCGTACCACTTCGGCGTAGGTGCTTTCGGTATTCTCTTCAGCGCCGATGAGCGCGAAAGAGTTGACGATTTCGCACAAAAGCTTTCGCTTGCGCTTTTGGACAACAGACTTTCAAAGAACTCGGCAAATGCAAAGCTTGAGTTTTACGAATGCATCGTGTACCTGCCTGATGATATCGGCGGATATTCGTCCATACAGATGATGCTCGAGGGTTACCAGAACTTCCTGCCGAGCACGGATGCGGTCTACAGAATAAAGCAGGTTCCGGAGTACAAGGATTTTACCATGTACAACAAGCTCGACGGCATCATAAGCGACGCGCTTGCAAACGACAGAATCGAAGTGTTCTATATGCCGATATACTGCGTCGAGGAAAAACGCTTTGCATCGGCAGAGGCACTGCTTCGCCTGTACGATTCCGAATACGGATATATAAACCCCGAAAAGCTGGTGGATTTCGCCGAGGAAACAGGGGATATACATAAAATAGGCAGAGTGGTATTCGAAAAGGTATGCGAATTTGTCAGCACACCCGAATTCACTGCGACCGGCCTCGATTTTATCGAGGTAAACCTTTCGGTCGAGCAGTTCCATGACCGTCATCTTTGCGAGAAAATGCTGCTTATCGCAGAAAGGTACAATGTCGATCCGTCTCTGGTTAATTTTGAAATCACGGAAACGGGCTCGTGGGATATCTGGAACGAGGTTGTAAACCAGGTGAAAATCATGACGGATGCCGGTTTCTCGTTCTCGATAGATGACTACGGACAGAAAAACTCCAATATCAAGAGACTTTCGGAGATACCGGTCGAGCTTGTAAAGCTTGACAAGAGCCTGGCTGACGATTACAGCTCGCCAAGCGGCAAGGTTATTCTTAAAAATACAATAAAGATGGTAAAGGCACTGGGCCTCACCATCGCGGCGGAGGGAATAGAAAACCATCGTATGGTCGACAGATTCTCCTCACTCGGCTGCGATTACCTCCAGGGATATGCGTTTTCAAAGGCTCTTCCTAAGGAAGAATTTTTGAGGTCTATGAAGGAGGTGCAGGCATAGTATGGCA
>JAEEGU010000107.1 GCA_016280485.1 Bacillota bacterium
CATGCACGATAGATATCTCTCTATCGAAAACGCAAAGTACATCTTCAACAACTGCAAGAACATCGGTGATGACCTCATCTTCAAAGAAGACGGTATCATGCAGAAGCGTGCTCAGTTCGTTCTCGACGAAGCTGACAAGCTCCTCTCGCAGGTTAAGGCTGACGGCCTCTTCCACACTATCGAACAGGGTAAGTTCGGTGGCGTAAAGAGAGCTCGTGACGGCGGAAAAGGTCTTGAAGGCGTTTGCGTAAAGGATGAACAGTACTTCAATCCATTCATTCCACTCATGTTAGGAGGTGCAGAGTAATGTCAAATTGTTGCACAACAACCGCATCTACAACCGTAGATTTAACTAAAGTAAAGCCTTACGGCGACACCATGAACGACGGAAAGATGGAAATCGCATTTTCTCTTCCTGTACCTTATGGTGAAGAGGCCGAAGAAGCGGCAAAGCAGCTCTTAAAGCAGATGGGCATGACTGAGCCAAGCGTTACCTATTCCAAGGACATGGGTGGCGGCTTCACCTTCTTCGTATGCTATGCAGCATGTCAGCAGACCGTTGACTTCACCAACATCCACGTAACAAAGGTTGAAGGCGAGGTCATGGACCGTGTTGAATGCGGCGAATATATTGAAAAGAACATCAAGAGACCTGTAGTAATCGTAGGTGCTTCCACAGGTTCCGACGCTCATACCGTAGGTATCGACGCTATCATGAACATGAAGGGCTTCCACGGCCACTTCGGTCTCGAGAGATTCAAAAATGTAGAAGCTTACAACTATGGTTCACAGGTTCCTAACGAAGAGCTCATCGCGCACGCTATCGAAAAGAATGCCGATGCAATCCTGGTTTCCCAGACTGTAACTCAGAAGGATATCCACATCATGAACCTTACCAACATGGTAGAGCTTCTCGAAGCTGAGGGAATCCGCGACAAGGTACTCCTCATCTGCGGCGGCCCTCGTATTTCTCACGAGCTTGCTCAGGAACTTGGTTATGATGCAGGTTTCGGACCTCACAAGTATGCAGAGCATGTAGCTTCATTTATCATCACAGAAATTGTGAAGAGAGGTTGGCAGAAGAAAGAGCCGCTTAAATAAGCTTGCTCTAATTTGCCACTCGCCTTCATGATATAAAAAATAATCTAAGTTGTTAAGAAAGGACATATTATCATGATTAACAAAATCAGAACTGCTGATGAAGCGGTTGCCGGCATCAAAGACGGTATGACGATAATGGTCGGCGGATTCCTCGGAACAGGTACGCCTGAAATCCTGATTGATGCTCTCGTAAAGAAGGGTGTTAAGCACCTCACAGTTATCGCTAACGATGGTGGACTCCCTGCAGCAGCAACAGGTACAACTGACCGTGGCGTAGCAAAGCTTCTTACGGCAGGCATGGTTGATCATATCATAGCATCACACGTTGGTATGAATCCTTACATCGGCGATCACATGGCAGACGGCACACTCCAGTGCACACTTTTCCCACAGGGCTCCCTTGCTGAAAAGATCAGAGCAGGCGGCGTAGGCCTCGGCGGCGTACTCACTCCTACAGGCGTTGGTACACTTATCGAGACAGGCGAAAAGATTCCTATCGGCGACAGAGAAATCTCCATTTCCGAGCCAAAGGAAACCATCAAGATCGACGGAAAGCTTTATCTCTTAGAGAAACCGCTCCGCGCAGATTACGCTCTCTGCAGAGCTTCCATCTGTGACGAGTACGGCAACTTTACTTGCTACAAGGCAACTAAGAACTTCAATGCAGTTATGGCAAAGGCAGCTGATACCGTTATTCTCGCATCCGAAAAGATCGTTAATATCGGCGAGCATCATGTAGATACTTTCCACCATGCCGGCGTTTATGTTGATTATATTGTAGGAGGCGAAAAACCATGGCAGATTTAAAAGCAAGAATTGCAAAAAGAACAGCTCAGGAATTCCACGACGGAGACGTAGTTAACCTCGGTATCGGTCTTCCGACTATGGTAGCTGATTACATCCCTGATGATATTGACATTATTCTTCACTCCGAGAACGGCTTCACAGGCCTTGCAGGCGCTGCAGAGCCGGGCAAAGAGGACGTTGACGTTATCAATTCCGGCGGCGGCTATGTAACTCACGTTGATCACGGTAACTTCTTCGGTTCCGAAGAGTCCTTCTCCATCGTAAGAGGCGGACACGTTGACGCAACAGTTCTCGGCGCTATGGAAGTAGACGACAAGGGTAACCTCGCAAACTGGATCGTACCGGGCAAGATGGTTGCAGGTATGGGCGGTGCTATGGACCTCGTAGTAGGCGCAAAGAAGGTTATCATCGCTATGCTCCACACGCAGAAGGGCAAGCACAAGATCTTAAAGGAGTGCACACTTCCGCTCACAGCAAAGAATGTTGTTAACATGATTATCACTGAGATGGGTGTTATGGAAGTAACAGACAAGGGCCTCGTTCTTACAGAGCGCTATGCTGATTACTCCGTAGACGACATCAAGGCTGCTACAGGCTGCGACCTCATCATCGCAGACAACCTCAAGGTTAACCCTGTAGAAGAGTAATAAAGGCAAACAAAATCCGCTTCGGGGCTATGCTCCGGAGCGGTTTTTATTTGTGCTATTAAAGTGCCGGCCTTTTGTTTAGCCTTCCCCTTGAGGGGAAGGTGGCACGATAGTGCCGGATGAGGTGCGCAAGTTAAGGTAACTTGCCACCAGCACCAGTCCGATGCCGAGGAAGCAGTTCCACGTGAGGCTTTCCCTAAGCACGATGACCGATAGAAGCGGTGCAATTGCAATCTTGAGGAAGAACGAAATCGCGCTTGTCTGCACGCCGGCATGCTTTATGGTGAGGAACATGAAGAGGTAGCCGCCGCCCGTCACCACGATTCCGGCATAGAACATGACGGGAAGGTTGTCAGAAAGGCCCACAAAGAGCGGCCTGTCTGTTATAAGAATAAAGATGAGCTGCAAAATCGCTCCGGCGTAGAGGCTGCCTACTGCCTGTGTGATAGAGCCGATCCGCTTTCCCGCAAACTTTCCGATGACGGTGTAAAGCCCGAAAAGCATGGCGCCAAAGAGCACCATCAGCGCGCCCGCAAGGGTGTTTCCGGGCTGCATGTCCCACGGGCATATCATGAAGAGCAGCCCCAGGAGTGCTATGAAAAGATAGCCCACCTTGCTCTTTGTCATTCGTTCCCCGGCGAGGAAGTGTGCCGAGACCATGGAAAACATTCCGTTCGTCCCGAGGATTACCGCTGCCGTCGCCGCATTCGAGCGGATGATGCCGGCCTGCGCGATACCCATCGACAGAGGGACGCAGATTGCGCCTGCAGCGATTATAATCAATATGTCGCGGGCTGTAATCCTTTGCAGAGGAATGCCCGCCTTTGCCGCGTTTTTGCGCCTCTCTCGCTGCTCGCCGATAGCAATCGGCAAAATGAAGGTCGGCCCTATGAGGAAACGCCAGAAGGTGAACTGGTACGGGTCCAGATTGTTGCCCGCGATTTTTCCCGAAATCTCAAGCGTACCAAAGCACAGAGCCGTCATTATGAGATAAAACAATACTTTTTTGTTCATATTATATGGTGATGCCTCCCGTCTACGACAGCAGTCTGCTGGTGGTGCCGCCGCCTGAGACCTGTGTGTCTTCATATTTGCCGAGGAGGTGCGTCTTTAAGAGCGTGATGAACATGTCCATGCTGTCCTCGTCCGGGAATATCGCGCGCGCGGAGGTATTTCTGCCGCCGCCCTTGCCGCCGTATATGCCGGCGTTGTCCTTTACAAGCTTGCTGCAATCGGCGTTGACACCGTTTGAAAGCAGTACGCAGGTCTTGTTCGGGCGCGATACGAGTATCAAAAGGAACGGAATGTAGGACGCGTCCAGGAGCTTTCCTATTTCAAACAGATCGTCCACCTGCAAATCGTTGAACTCGCGCGTAAAGATGCGTGAATTGAGAACGCTCAGCGTTTCCACCTCCGCCATCGTCTTGAAGAATATGTCGAGGCTGTATGCGCGCTCGCTGATGACGGAATGCTTTAACCGGTATAATTCGTCTCTGACCGCCTGAACCTTTGCGTCATCGCGTTTTAGGAGCTCGTAGATAGTGTCTGTGGTGGCCGAGAGTCTGCCCGCCATGTGCGAGAAGAAATCGTGCTTGAACTCGTAGTCGAGATAAGCCCTGCGGCCTGCTTCGCAGTAGACACGAAACATGCCCTTGTTGACCTCCACCTTGTAGATTTTGATAAGCCCCACCTGTCCGGCTGTGGAAGGGTGTGTGCCGCAGCATGCCACGCAGTCTGCCGCATTCTCGATGCTGCCGACGCACACAATCGAGATGTCCTTTTCTATTGCAAGCTTTTTGCGAAGAGGCAGCCCATCGCACTCTGCTGCAGTGGCGTAGACTCTGCGAATCACCGGCGCGTTTGACCAGATGACCTCGTTTGCGCACAGCTCCGCGTGCTTGCACATGTCAAAGGTAAGCTCCGTGTATTCGGGCATCTCTTCGAGAGAGATGTCGATTGTCATGTAGTCCTCGCCCATGTGGAAGCCTCTGTTTACGCCGCCGTACTCGCGGTAGAAGATGCCGGAGAGGATGTGCTCGCCGCAGTGGCGCTGCATGTTGTCAAAGCGTCTGTCCCAGTCTATTTCAAGCGAAACCTCTGCGCCTGCAGTGAGCTTTTTAAGAGCCGCATCGCGATCTTCCGGGGAAGCAAAGGAAAGCTCGTGGTAGACCTGATCCTTGTCCTCATGAACATCTGAGACCTCACAAACAGTGTCGCCTGCGGTGATTTTCCCAAGGTCGCAGCTCTGGCCGCCGCCTGTTGGGAAAAAGATTGTTTTATCAAGCTCGAGCGTGATGCCGGTGTCGCCTTTAGCCTCGGCTTTGGTCACGTTCGCATTTGCGGTTTTTGCATATAAATCGTCGTAGAAAATCTTGTCTGTTCTCATTTTTCTCCATACCTCAAATTTGTACATATAAAATCTAAAAATAGTATACCACAATTGCAAAACTTATGGTATGATAATATCAATTCGGTACTAACTTGCGGTCAGACTTCGCAACTTAGTGCAGACAAATTCCACCAAATTTAAAAGTGCAACAGAAAATGGCTTGCACTTTTGTTGCGTTTTCAACGATTAAAAAGTATTTTTATATTTTTGAGAAAATAGTAATGTTTTTCTCGGTATTTTTGCTGATTTGTAAAAATACCCCCATATTCATATAGGATTTAAATGGTAAATCGCTATTTTTAGCGGTCCGCTTTATCCTCAAAAAGACCTTGAAAAATATTATTAAAACTTGTGGAAAACTTGTGCTTGACTTTCCGGAATTTTCCGCTCAAAGCTGCAATTATCAACGTTTGAGGCCTGTCAACTTTTCCACAGGTGCCTGTGGGCAAAATTGTATACAATCTCGCTTTTGGGTGTGGAAAACTGCTCGAAGTTTTGAAATTTAACAAGTTGTCCAGTGTTGAAAACTAAATTTCAGACAATTCCAATCAGTTTACATAAAACCCAAAAAACCGTATTACGAATACACTTTTTTTATACATACCGATGAATAAAAATCAAAAGTAAAATTTCGCGTAGGAGGCGAACATGTTAAAAGAGAAAACCAGCTACAAGGAAGACCTGCCGGTAAATGTTATCGTTGCCGACATCGAGAATTACCCGATCCATTTTCATGAGGATATCGAGGTCGTTTTCGTGCTTGACGGAAACATTGCTCTCAAAAACGGGTACTATCAGTACACCTTAAAGAAGGGCGACATTTACATCATCAACGACAACGAAACGCACAGCTTCCAGAGCACCGGCGAGCCGAACATGGTAATGATGCTCCAGCTCGACATGCAGTATTTCTCCGAATATTACGAGGGGCTGAGGAACAGCTTCTTCATCACAGATATGGAGGATGACAGCGACGAAAGCCTGGAGGTCCTTCGCACAATCCTTGCGCGGATTATGATGGAAATCATCCAAAAGGGCTACGGCTACGAGCAAAAGGTAATCGAATCCACGCACAACCTGATTGCAAGCCTGCTTTCCGACTTCAGATATTTCGTTATGGAGGACGGCAAGTTTGTAAACGGTGCAAAGAACCGCGGCGACAAAATCCTCGCTGCAAGGCTCAACCGCATCACAGACTATATGCACGAAAACTATATGAGAAAGCTCACTCTTTCCGAAATCGCGGAAAAGGAGCATCTCTCAATCTATTATCTCTCCCATGTTATCAAGGAAGCGACCGGCCTTTCGTTCCAGGAGCTTCTCTCCTTCATCCGCGTGGAGGAGTCCGAAAAGCTGCTTCTCGGCACTAACAAGAAAATCGGTGCGATAGCGGAAGAGTCCGGCTTCTCGGCGGTGCGCTACTACATAAAGCACTTCCAGACGTGGTTCGGCCTGACGCCGAGCGAGTACAGAAAGGCTTACAGCGGCAAGACCATCAGCCACGACAGTAAAGCTGAGTACGAGCGTAGCAATCCGGAGAGCATCGAGGCCGCGCTGAGGCGCATCGTGAAGGGGCCTTACTCCGACTACTCCGGCAAGCAGAAGACGCGCTCCACCATCATAGACGTGAACCTTCCGGAGGTGCTCACAAATCCGAGCATCACCGGGGAATTCTTTATGAACGAGTTCTCCGACAAGGAGGCGACAAAGCAGATCGCAAGACCGTTTACGCTCCTGCAGGGCTTAAAGGAGAGGGTTATCGCGAGCGGCTTTAACTATGTTGTCACGACCTCGGGCAAGGCGGGCGACATTTCGAGCATGAGTATCCTCATATATAATGTGGACGAGAACTTAAAGAACGAGATCGTTTCAAAGACGACAAAGGACAAAATCCTCGATCTTGTTAAGCAGCACGACGAGGATACGGAGTTTTTGGTGCGCATGACGGGCCTTTTCGGTGACTACCGCATAAGCCGCTATACGCTCACACGCGACAACATCATTTCGGCCTACGAGGACTCCCTCCGCCACAAGAGTGCGACGGACAAGAGGCAGGCGATTGTCAACAACTGGTCCACGCTGCCGCACATTAATTTCAGCCGCGTGACTGTGGCTGACACGCTGAATCTGGTAAATACGCTCAGCGGCATAAGCGCCGAGCTGATTCTGATAGACAAGGAATAGCCCGCAGAAAGGGAAAATTAATGCAAGGTAAAAAACCACATAAATTCGATGTCTACCGGGGCGGGCTTAATGTCCCACCCAAGATGTCGACGATGAGACTTGAAAAAGCCTATGCCACCGATACTCGCCTCATGGGTGTAGTCGGCGTTTTCGCCCGGTGGAAGGTTACATATTACAGTGCTCCTGAAAAGGAAGAGGATTTCACCCAGTTCTTCTATTTCGAGACCGAGGAATACGGCTTTGAGGAATACGCTTCCGTTTGCGGAGACGATCCGGATACTGTCCAGAAGATTGAAAGCAATCTCTTCGGCGGCCTCGGCGGAAAGCAGGTGCCGATTACGGAACCTGAGCTTCTCTTTATGCTGAAGACCTTTGTGGACTTTAATCTTTCGAGGAAGATGCCGCTTCCGGACAAAAGAGATGAGTTCATGCACCTCATTTCAAATCCGGTAGAGCTTTCGACACCGGAAAAGGCGGAGCTTATGAGGAAAATCTGCACGCCGATTGAAAACAACTATCAGGCTATCCACTATTTCCTGATGCGCCTTGCGGGCAAGGATTTTCACGCGGCGGCGTACCTGGTGAAGGGGGATGTCCTTTTAAATCAGATGGAAACCGTGCCTATTTCGACGATGGTCATGAACACCATAGACATCGAAAACGCCGGTACGGAGAGTACATATATGGCTGAGACGCTGTTAGACTGCGGCGAGGATTATCTGATTGTGGTAAACGAGCTAAAGGTGAACAAGGACCACCGGATTATCGACTACCGCGCATTAAGCTCGCTTCGCATCAGCCCGCAGGAGGCCTCGATGAAGCTCAGGAAGTCTGAATATGTCACAGGCTACAACTTCCACGGCGATATAGAGATTTTCGAAAAGAACTGTCCCGACCTGGTAAGGCAGGCGGTGGCATCGGAGCAGGAGGCGGGCAATCTCTACTTACGCTTCTGCAAAAACAACGACCACGTGAAGAAGCGTATCTTCCGTCTGAATGATGATGTGGAGGGGCTGTACTTCGTGTCGAAGGGCCAGCTGATTGCGGCGGCTTACACGCTTACATCGATCATGCAGCTTGAGCACGAGCTCAAGACCTCGAGCATCGCGACGCGCCTCATTCCGACCTCAAAGTACGAGTTCAAGGAGCCACTCATCTACGAATACATCAGCAGCGGCATCGAAGATTTCAACGAATTCGTAGACCTGATCCGCCAGGACCAGCCCGAGGGGCCGGACGGAAAAAAATAGCGAAAAGCATCTTGACAGTTTCTGCCGGGGTGCATATAATGAGTATAACTTATAACTAACAAAACAATATCGAAAAGCCTTTATCAAGAGAGACTGAGGGACAGGCCCTATGACGTCCGGCAACCTGAGGAGCTGCGAAAGCGGTTCATTAAGGTGCTAATTCCTGCAGGTACGTGTGACCTGAGAGATGAGGGGAAAGAAAACAGTATTTCAGCCCCTCTAACCGAGGGGCTTTTTGATTATTGAAGTGAAGGATGAAAGGAGACAAAATGAAAAGATTATTTACATCCGAATCAGTTACAGAAGGCCATCCTGACAAGCTTTGCGACCAGATTTCCGACGCGATCCTGGACGCTATTTTCGAGAAGGACCCTAACGGCCGTGTTGCTTGCGAGACCACAGCTACAACAGGCTATGCAATGGTAATGGGCGAAATCAGCACATCCTGCTATGTTGATATTCCAAAGATTGTTCGCGGAGTCATCTGCGACATCGGCTACAACAAGAGCGAATACGGCTATGACGGCAATACCTGCGCAGTTCTGCAGGCTATCGACGAGCAGTCCGGCGACATCGCGCTCGGCGTTGACAAGGCTCTCGAGTACAAGGACGGTACACTTAATGACAGTGCTATCGAAGAAACCGGCGCAGGCGACCAGGGTATGATGTTCGGCTATGCCTGCAACGAGACTCCTGAACTCATGCCTATGCCTATCGAGACTGCACACAAGCTCGCGCTGCAGCTCACAAAGGTTAGAAAGGACGGCACATTAAAGTATCTCCGTCCTGACGGCAAGACTCAGGTTACCGTTGAGTACGACGACGACAAGGTTGTTCGCATCGACACAATCCTTATCTCCACTCAGCACGACCCTGATGTAACCCAGGAGCAGATTAAGAAGGACCTCATCGAGTATGTAATCAAGCCTATCGTGCCTGCAAACCTCCTCGATGACAAGACAAAGTACTATGTAAATCCTACAGGCAGATTCGTAATCGGCGGACCTCACGGCGACTCCGGACTTACCGGCCGTAAGATTATCGTTGACACCTACGGTGGCTACTCCAGACACGGTGGCGGCGCATTCTCCGGCAAGGACCCTACAAAGGTTGACCGTTCCGCAGCATACGCAGCTCGCTATGCGGCAAAGAACGTCGTAGCGGCAGGCCTCGCAGACAAGTGCGAAATCCAGCTCGCTTACGCTATCGGTATCGCAAGACCGGTATCCATCATGATCGACACCTTCGGCACAGGCAAGCTGCCTGATGAAAAGATTGCTGAAATCGTTGGCAAGGAATTCGACTTCCGCCCTGCAGCAATCATCCGCGATCTCAACCTCCGTCGTCCAATCTACCGCCAGACCGCAGCATACGGCCACTTCGGCAGAACCGATGTAGATCTCCCTTGGGAGCACACCGACAGAGTTGATGCACTGAAGAAGTATCTGTAGGAATAGCTGTAGAAGTATCTGTAGGAATATCGGTAGGTGAGAAATGTCAACAAATTACAAGCTTATGTCAGAGCAGCTGCGCTCTCTTTCGGGGGCGTCATCACACTATATGCCCATGCTTTCAAACGCGGCAGCCATCCTGTTTAACGGGATGGACGACCTCAACTGGGCGGGCTTTTATCTGATGAACGAAGGGGCTTTGCTCCTCGGACCGTTCCAGGGAAAGGTGGCCTGCG
>JAEEGU010000108.1 GCA_016280485.1 Bacillota bacterium
GCTCTACGGTGTCGAGGTCAAGTTCTACAATTCACAGGTAGAGGTTGACGAAAACCTTGAAACAAAGCTTAAAGGGCTCTACGCACTCGGCGACGGATCGGGTGTTACCCACTCGCTCTCACAGGCATCCGCTTGCGGCGTACATGTGGCAAGAATCCTCGCGGCAAAATATGCGTAATAACGCCGCATTATGACTAAATGGCGAGTCACTTCGCTCCTAGTCATATAAATGCCGCCTACAATCACAAAAAATTGATCACATTATGACTAGGACGCGAGTCACCGCTCTCCTAGTCATATTTTTTTCTGCTTTTTCCTCTTTTTTGGCAAACAAAGCGGCCAACAACCAAAAAATTATGACTAAGGAGCGAGTAACTCTCTCCTTAGTCACAGACTTTACTATTTTTATTCAAAAATTAGACTAAAAGTTGTTCAACATATGACTATATGGCGAGTCACTGCGCTCCTAGTCACACCTCCTCGAAAATAGCGGCTAGTTTTTGCGGAAGAATTTATATATCGCCTCTGCATTGGCATGGGTGATGCCGGGGGCGGCTTCGAGATCCTCGAGTGAGGCGCTGCGTATGGCTTCTACGCTCTTGAAATGCGCCAGCAGCGAGTTCCTCTTTTTCGGGCCGATGCCCGGAATATCGTCGAGCACCGATCCTATCATGTGCTTGCCGCGAAGGTTTCTGTGATACTCGATTGCGAAGCGGTGGACCTCCTCCTGGACGGTGCCCATGAACTTATACACAAGCCCCTTGCCCGAAAGCCCTGTTTCGTGCCAGGTGCCGCCTTCAAATATTACCGCGCTGTTTGTGCGGTGATGGTCGTCCTTTGCCATGCCCACAACAGGTATGTCGATTTTCTTTCCGGTTTCCTCTTCAAGTGCGCTCAGCGCCTCAAGCACCACGGTCACCTGACCCTTTCCTCCGTCTATGAGGAGGATGTCCGGAAGCGTAGGAAACGCCGAATCCTCCGAAAGGCCGCGGCGGAAGCGGCGGGTTATCACCTCTCGCAGGCTCGCATAATCGTCCGGGCCTGTCACGGTCTTTATCTTGAATCTGCGGTAGTCCTTTCGCATCGGCCGAAGGCCCTGAAATACCACCATTCCCGCAACGGTATCCACTCCGTTTGTGTTCGATATGTCATACGATTCTATGCGGTATTCGCTCTTTTTCGGGAGCGCCGGATAGTGCGGGCTGACCAGCGCATAGAGCTCGTCCGAGAGCTTTGTTACACGCTCTGCCGCCAGGGCCACTCTTTCGTCTATAGTCTTCACCATTTCGACGCAGTCGCGCTGTGCAAGCGAAAGAAGCGCCTTTTTTTCGCCCCTCTGCGGCACCGTGATGCTGACCTTTCTGCCGGCCAGAGTTTCAAGATATTCCTCGATAAGCTCCTGCTCCGGCAGGCTGTGGCTCACCACTATCTCGTAAGGCAGACTCGGCATAATGCCGTAGTACTGATTTATGAAGGCCGCCACGATGCTGGCGTTGTCATCTCCGTCGCCCGCCTGCATCGGGAAGGTTTCCCTGCCCACGAGCTTTCCATCGCGATAAAAGAATGCGGCGGCATAGGTCTCCTTTGTGGTTTTCACCGCGAGGACCACATCTATGTCCTTCATTCCCGGAATTGCGGCGCGCTGGGTTTCACCGAGCGCCTTGAGTGCCGCTATGCGATCGCGGAGCTGTGCGGCTTCTTCGAACCGCAGCTCGGCCGAGGCCGCCGCCATCGCGGCGGTCAGCTCCGCGACCAGCTTTTTATCCTTCCCGGACAGCACCGCAAGCGCGGTATCTATCTGCTTTGCGTATTCCTCTTCGGTCACCTTTCCCTGACAGATACCCCTGCACGCGCCTATATGGTAATTAAGGCAAGGTCTCATTCCCGGCGGAAATGCCACCGCAGAGCAGCGCTTTAATGCCAGCTTATCCTGAAGTAGCTCCACCGTTTCATTCACTGCCTTTGTATCGCTGTAAGGGCCAAAATACTTGTTTCCGTCGTCCTTTAGCACTCTGGTTTTAATAACGCGCGGATATTTTTCCGTGGTAGTAACCTTTATATACGGATAGGTCTTATCATCCCTAAGCAGAATATTGTATTTCGGCGTATACTTCTTTATGAGATTGTTTTCGAGAATCAGCGCCTCTACCTCGGTAGCGCAGCTTATGTATTCAAACTCCGCAATGTGCGAAACCATCGCGCGCACCTTTGGGTCCGCATCCTTTTTAAGGTGAAAATACTGACTCACGCGGCGCCTTAAATTAATCGCCTTTCCTACATAGATAACCTGTCCGAGCTTGTCCTTGTGAATATAAACCCCCGGTGAAAGGGGCAACTTTTTTAAATTCTCTTCGATATTAAACACTGCACACCTCTTAACCGGGGGATGAATCCATTAAACCAATACTATTTATTTGAAGAACCATTCTCTGAGCTGCTGGTCCTTTTCGCGCTCCGCACGCTCCTGTGCGATTTCAAGCGCTCTTTGCTCTCTGCGAATCCTGCGTGCCTTTCTGCGGCGAGCCTTTTCAACCTGAACCGCAATGAAAATCCCGCCAAACACAACTACCAGAAATCCCGTAACACCCATGATGATATAGGCCTTTGTGTTTTCAATTCCAAACTTCGCAAGCACCGTGCCCTTTGCAACATCCTGAGACGCGATTATATCCACCGAGCAGGAATAATCCTCGCCCGAATATACATCAAGTTTTCCGATTACCTGCCCCGCCTCTATCGGCGCCGTCAGGTCTTCGTTGAGCACAACCTCCGTCTTGATAAGCGCAGAGCTTGCCTCCGCCGGCAGCAGCACATAAGCCGCCTCCGCCGTCTTCATCGGCACTTCCTTTACTGCGCCGTCCTTTACAGGTGCCTTGCCGAGGACCTTTGCCTCCTCTACCGCAAGCTCGCTGTGGTAGTTCGCAAACGTCCAGTCAAAGAGCGTTATCGTGTCCGCAAAGCGGCCCAAATCAGACGACTTCATGACAACCGACAGAATCTGCGTATCGTAGCTCTTCGCCGAGCAGGTCAGGCTGGCACCCGCCTGCGGCGTATAGCCGGTCTTGCCGCCGAGGCATCCGTCGTATTTGCATTCACGCATCACGCCGTTTACCGTAACCTTTGTCTGGCGGTCGTAGATCAGACGGTTTGTATTGTACATGTAGCGTTCCGGCTGCTTGTTTGTCTCCGGAATCGTGTATTTGTAGGTCTTAATCAGTTCTCTGAAGGTCTTGTTCTTCATGCAGTACCGGCCGATAAGCGACATGTCGTACGGTGTTGAGAGATGTCCCTCCTCATGAAGGCCGTTCGGATTTATGAAGTGTGTGCTGAGGCACCCGAGCTCCTTTGCCTTTGCGTTCATCATCTTTGCAAATTCCTCGACAGAGCCCGCAACGCCCTTTGCAAGCGCAACCGCCGCATCGTTTGCCGACTCGAGCATCAGAGCATATAAAAGGTTCTGGACGCTGATCTGCTCGCCCTCTATCAGATAAATGCGGCTGCCGCCCGTAAAGCTTGTTTCCGCATCGATTGTGAGCATATCGGTGAGCTGCAGGTTTTCAAGAGTCAGTATGCAGGTCATCATCTTTGTCATGGAAGCCGGTTCAAACTGCTGGTACATGTTTTTGTTATACAGGATTTCGCCGGTGCGCAGGTCAACCACGCACGCGCCCTCCGCCTCTATTGTCGGCGGCGTCGTAACCGCATGGACGCTTTCCGTAAAGCTCGGAACAGCCAGGCAAAGCACCATCGAAATTGTAAGTGCAAATACCGCTGCTCTTTTCGCAAAATATGATACGTTATTTAATATATTAATCACTTGCCTAACCTCTGTAATTTTTGGTAAAAGCCCGCTCTTTTGTATGCACGAAAAAAACGGACCCCATATATTGTACCATACATGGCGCCCGTTTGTGTGTTCATCTTGCGAATTTTTTGTTTTTATTTGTTTTCTGCTTCGAACTTCTTCATGAACTCGATGAGCTTGTCAACGCCTTCCATTGGCATAGCGTTGTAGATGGAAGCTCTCATTCCACCGATTGATCTGTGGCCGGAGAGGTTAACAAGGCCGATAGCCTTTGCCTCGGCAACAAACTTTTTGTCGAGGTCTGCGTCGCCTGTTACGAATACTACGTTCATCAGGGATCTGTCTTCCTTAACAACAGGGGCCTTGAAGAGCGAGCTGGAGTCGATGTAGTCGTAGAGCTTCTTTGCCTTTTCAACATCGAGCTTGTGGAGAGGTGCGATGCCGCCTTCTCTCTTGATCTTTGCGAAAACCTCGCCGGCTACGTAGATACCAAAGCATGGCGGAGTGTTGTACATTGAGCCGTTCTCTGCGTGAATCTTGTAGTCAAGATATGTCGGGCAGGTCTCAGGCGCAAAGCCGATGAGGTCGTCTCTCATGATGACGATGGTAACGCCCGCAGGGCCTACGTTCTTCTGCGCGCCGGCATAAATGAGGCCGAACTTCTTTACATCAACCTCTTCGGAGAGGATGCAGGAAGACATGTCCGCTACGAGAGGAACGTTTCCTGTATCAGGAATATAGTCATTGTAGTGTGTTCCGTAAATTGTGTTGTTGAATGTGATGTGAACATAGTCAGCATCAGGTGTCAGCATATCCTTTGTTACCTTTGGAATGTAGGTGAAGGTGCTTTCCTCGGAGCTGGCCACGATGTTTACCTGACCGAACTTCTTTGCTTCGGCAGCGGCTTTCTTTGCCCATGTGCCTGTTACGATATAGTCCGCCTTTTTGCTCTTTCTGAAGAGATTGAGCGGAATCATTGCAAACTGGAGAGTTGCTCCACCCTGCAGAAACATTACCTTGTAGTTGTCAGGAATGTTCATCAGCTCGCGAAGGTCTGACTCCGCTGCCTCGATGATTGCTTTATATTCAGCGCTGCGGTGCGACATTTCCATTACTGACTGACCACAGCCCTTGTAGTTTGTTAAATTAGCTGCTACATCTTCCATTACGTCAAGCGGTAACATGGAAGGACCTGCTGAGAAATTGAATACTCTACCGTTATTACTCATTTCTTTCTCCTCCTTTGAGATTTTAAATGCCTTGTTTCGGCTATTATGAACATTGTTATTGTATCACTTTACGAGCCAAAGGTAAAGTGATATAATTTAACCCGTACGGTACCGGCGCAGCTTAGGTTCGCGTCGCCGGATTATTCATTAAGCGAACCAAACGATAAAGGAGATAAATTATGTTTAAGATTGCAACACTTAACAAGATTTCACCTGTTGGTTTAGCACTTCTTTCAAAGGACTACAGCGTTACTGACAATCTCGACGAGGCTAACGGTATCCTCGTTCGCAGCCAGGACATGCAGGAAATGGAGTTTTCGAAGAATCTGTATGCCATCGCCAGAGCAGGCGCAGGCGTTAACAACATTCCTTGCGACCGCTGTGCAGAGGAAGGCATCGTAGTTTTTAACACTCCGGGCGCAAACGCAAACGCCGTTGCAGAGCTCGCCATCGGCTCCATGATTGCAGATGCGAGAAATATGATACCTGCAATCGAGTGGGCAAATACATTAAAGGGCGGCGAGATGGAGGTCGCAAAGGCCGTTGAAAAGGGCAAGGGCAAATATGCGGGCCACGAACTTCGCGGAAAGAAAATCTGCGTCATCGGTCTCGGAGCAATCGGCGTACTCGTAGCTAATGCCTGCGAGCACCTCGGCATGCAGGTTGTCGGCTATGCGCCGCGCATGTCAATCCGTGCCGCTCACGATATGAGCAATACCATTCCGTTCACAATGAACATCGAGGAAGCAATAAAGGACGCAGACTATGTTTCGGTTCACGTTCCTGCAAAGCCGAACACAACCGGCATGATTAACGCAAGCCTCATTTCAAAGATGAAGGACGGAGTTACCATCGTAAACTTCTCAAGAGACAAGCTGGTTAACGAACCGGAAGTTCTCACCGCTATCAATGCAGGCAAGGTTCGCCGCTACATCACAGACTTCCCTAACGATGTAAACATCGGTCAGCCGGGCGTTGCATTCACACCGCACCTTGGCGCATCCTCCGAGGAAGCCGAGGACAACTGCGCATCCGCGGCTGTACGCGAAATCATGAACTACATTGAGGACGGCAACATCCAGAACTCCGTAAACTTCCCTAATTGCGATCTGGGCAAGTTCATCCGCGGAGAGGGCCGCAGCCGTATCTGCATCCTCAACAAGAACATCCCTGCCGTAATCGGTGCCATCACAGGCATCCTCGCAGAGATGAACGTCAACATCGACAACATGATCAACAAATCAAAGGGTAAATATGCATATACCGTAATTGAAGCCGATTCGGAGGTCGATGAAGAAATGCTCCGCGACAAGCTTGCAAGCCACGGCGTAATCAAGGTTCGCGTAATCAAATAAAATCGATACAATAATTGCAAAGGCAATAAAAAAGCTCCCCATACAATTGTATGGGGAGTTTCACGCTACTGCGCTATGTGTCGTCGTTAAGTAATACTAAGGTGTTACAATGGTTATATACCACCGTAACACCTTTTCAAACATCTTTTTAAATTTTATTCCGTTTATTCCGCCAGATAAGTCGCGCTCTTTCCCGCGCCCCGCATTTCCGACAAAACCTCATTGAATACCAGCCCGAGCACCATTACCCAGCTGATCAGATAGAACCAGACCATCATTACAACCAGCGCCGCAGCCGAGCCGTAAATCAGGTTGTAGCTGGTGATGCTGTTGGCATAAAACGAGAAGAGACGGCTCACGATAAGTATGCCAAGGCCGGTAAACGCACCGCCCGGCAGAGCATATCTGAACTTCGTGCGCTTCTTCGGAAGCACATAGAAGTTGAAGCCGAAGACTACCGCAAAGAGGCACATCATGATCGGCCAGCGCAGCCACAAAAGAAGTTTCGCCACAGTGGAAGTCATAATGTTCTCTATGGATTTCGCCACCTCCGCAGCACCTATCCCCTCCACGAGGGCATTTGAGAATATGATATGCACTACGACATTAAAGATGACCTCGCCGTAAACGAGCAGCACCAGTGCCGCAGCGACGGTTACGACTGTGATTACCGTATTCCAGATAGCTCTGAGCCTCTCCAAAACAATGTTTGCGTTGTCACCTGCAGTCGACATGTGGTTTGCGATGCAGGCGAGGCTGTAGTGAGCCTTGCTGGCACCGTAGAGAGCAACTATGATGAGTACTGCCGTAAGTCCGCCGGTACCACCGGTGTTTGTCACAAGCCCCATCATGTATTCCGCCGCGCCACCTGTAAGATATTCGCCCGCAAGGTCATAGAGCGTATCTATCGAAATCTCGAAAACCGCCAGCACATAGGATATCAGAATCAGCAACGGTATAATCGACATCATAAAGCCGAATGCAATCTGCCCGACAAAGCCCTGATAATAAGGGTCCTTCAGCTGTCTGACCGAAAGAACCACTATTTGTATCAATTTGCTTATTATCTGCATGAAAGAATCCTTTCAAGCTCCTGCAAAGCTTTTGCCCTGTGGCTGATACTGTTTTTCACATCCTGTCCGAGCACCGCGAACTGGCAATCATAACCGTCCGGAATGAAGAGCGGATCGTAGCCGAAGCCCTCGCTTCCTGCGGTCTCTGTCGCAATCCTGCCGGGACACTCACCGCGTGCCACAATCTTTTCACCGTCAGGGAAAAGCATTGTGATGACGGTCACAAACTTTGCCGTGCGCTTTTCCATAGGCACGCCCTCGAGGCACTTTAAGAGCTTGTCATTATTGCCCTTGTCGTCGTGCTCTACCCCGCAGAATCTTGCGCTGTAGACGCCCGGAGCGCCGTCAAGCGCATCGACCATGAGTCCGCTGTCGTCGGCAATCGTAATCTTTCCGCTTGCCTTCATTATGGCATCGGCTTTTTTGAACGAATTTTCCTCAAAGGTTTCCCCGTCCTCAACCACATCTATATTTGCAAATCCCGCCTCATCCTGTGGGATGATGTTCATCCCGAATTTTGCGGTAATCGCATTTATTTCTTCGATTTTGTGCTTGTTCTTTGTAGCGGCAATTATGTAATTACCCTCGTTTTTTGCAGTCATTTTACTGCCTCCCATATAACAAACTTTACCACATTTTAGCACAAAATGCGCGATTCTTCAACAGGGGTACTTTTGACGTTTCGGCAAATGTTCTTCCAAAAAAACATAATCCTTTTTTCAAAATTACTGTTGACAAAGATGAAAGACCGCGTTATACTCTGAACTAATTTGAAAATCTTTTACGAAAGGAGAACACATATGAGAAACTTCGCAGTAGCAAAGAATGTCATGTCGATGATGATGTGCATGTGCAGCATGTGCATGTTTTGCTATGCTTTCGTTTCCGATGTGCTTTCCGGGTATAGGTTTCAAATGACTATGTAATAGTTTGATCAAACCAAAAACCAATTACACCTAGGGAGGTTTCTTCGGAAGCCTCCTGTTTTTTTATGCAAAGGAGAAATTAAAATGAAAAAGACAATCACATTAGTACTCACGCTATTACTCGTATTTTCACTTGCCGCAGGTCTTTCGGCTTGCGGTCAGACTGCAGACGGCGATGCTGCAAGCGCAGAAATTACAATCGCAATTCCAAACGATACCACCAATGAAGCAAGAGCACTGCTCCTCCTCGAGGCTAACGGCATCATCACACTCGATGCAAACGCAGGCA
>JAEEGU010000109.1 GCA_016280485.1 Bacillota bacterium
GGTGCTGCTTGGTGAAGTCCTATATGTAACGGTTCATCCTCCCCATCCTTTGGCGGTGGCGGGACTTCCGCAACATTCATTGTCGGTTGAACATGCTCTATCGCTTCTTCCTTTGGCAAGGCTTCGGTTTCGAGCTTCAGCTCCTCAAGAAGCTCCTCTTTGAGCTCTTCCTTCAGCTGCTCTTTGAGCTCGCGGCGCATATCGGTGCTGCCCTCAGGCTCAAGCGGCTTGGTCGGCGTCGGCTCCGGAGCGAACTCCCTTTCGGGCTCTGCGGCCTCCGTAGGTGTAGGCTCAACGCTTTCCTCCGCAGGCTCTTCCTGCATCGGCCCTGCGGCCTCAACAGCTTCTTCAGGTTCAAAGCTTTCGCCCGCATGAGCGATTACCTTTAGAACATGCTCTGTTTTACTACTTTTTCTTGGCATTGACCTTCATCCCCTTCTGAGATAATATCTCGTCCACCAGCGCTCTGTAATCCTTTGTGGCATTCGATTTTGGCGAATACTCGTAAACGCTGATTCCATGTGCCGGAGCTTCGGCCACTGCAACGGAATTCCTGATTCTGGTTCTCAGTACCTTTGTGTTCATCTCGACTGCGACCTGGTTTGCCATCTCTTCAACCTCACGGGTTAAGAGGCGCCTGCCATCGTATTTGTTGAGAAGTATTCCGAGGACCTCCATGTTCGGATTGTACACGCTCTTTACCAGGTTTGCGGTTTCCGTCAGCTGGGATATACCCATCAGCGAAAGTATTTCCGGTATCATCGGTACAATCAGGTAGTCCGCCGTGACAAAGGCATTTACTGTCAGCACATTAAGTGCCGGCGGTGTATCTATTACTATGTAATCGTAATTGTCCTTTATGGTGGCAAGTGATTTTTTTAAGAGAAACTCTCTTCCGAAATTGCTGAACTCGTGCTCACCGGAGGAGAGCAGGATGTTCGCCGGAATCACATCCACATCGCCCTTGTGAACGATTACCTTGTGAATGTTTGCGGTTCCCTTCATCAGCTCGTAAACGGTAAGCGCGTTCTCCGGATCTACACCGAAGCAGAAGCCTAAGTTACCCTGTGGGTCCATGTCGATTGCGAGGACCTTGTAGCCCTTTTCCGCAAATCCGCTTACCAGTGCGCTGGCCGTTGCCGTCTTGCCGACGCCACCTTTTTGATTTGTGATAGCTATTATTTTTGGCATTTGCCGTTACTTCCTTGTTTTATCTCGTTTAGTAATACCCGCGCCTGTTTTTCGCGGCTACCTTTTCCTCTTCAGCCTGTCTGTTCAGCATCTCGAGCTTGAATACGTGCTCGCAAAGCATACGATTCTTGAGCTCATCGTTGCAGTGGAACTTGCAGCCGTATGAATACTTGTACTTTTGATCGTATGTCTTCGGCAGGCGGGTCTTTCTCAAGACCTCAGCCACTATCAGGAAGTCCTGCCTAATGTAACACATCTGAATTGTAAGCTTTTGATGCTTGAAGTACGGGCGGTTACTCATAAATCCGACACCGTTCATGCTTAAGTTTAAGAGCTGAATCTCATCCTCAACATTCATATAGTGCGAATTGGAACTGCCTGTACTGCGTACCTCCAAAACCATCTCCACCGCATCCGTCGGTACCTTCAGGCTGGCACGTCTGTCTTCCTTGGAGGAAGCGCCGAGCACCTCAAGGTTCACCTGCTGATTCGTCGACAGCGTAACAAGCGCCTTGAAAGGCACAATACCGTCCGCCATATAGGCTACTCCGTCAACCTCCATCTGATGCGGAATGAGCTTGAAGCCATTGCCCTTTAATATCATCCTGCCTGCATCGATGACTATTTCCGAAGCAGAGACGATCGGTGTGCCGCTGGTTCCCAGTATTTCTATTTTTTTGAAACCGTCTCTTCCTATTACCATCTTACTTCTACCTTATTTTACCCATTTGATTCCCAAATTTGTGCACTACAGATTTACATTTATAATATTTCCCTCTTCCCAATAAATCCTGCAGTGATCGAGAGATTCCGTCGTAAACTGGTATCTCTCCTCACCAAAATAGATGCGTGTTCCGTAGAACATCTTTCCCTTGCAAACTATGCTGCCGTTGTACTCGTAGGACCACTTGTCCTTGAGCTCCGTAATCTTTTTGCTGAGCTCGTCGACATTGTCCAGAAGCATGTTTACCTGAGTATCTATCTGTTTAATCTGCATTCCGACAGGCGAATCCTCGTCAGCCATCGGATCGAAAATCTTTCTGCGTGCGCTCTTGAGCTTTTCTATATTCTTTAACGCAGTTTCCTTTTCAACGGCCAGGGATGTAATTTCATCCTGGATACCTGTTTCAACGCCGACAACTCTGATATTTGTAACTCTCTCGTTGTCGTTACCGAGAGTCTTTACCACAAGGTTCCCCTTTATGTTGACATTACCGCCTACCAAAACTCCCTTTCCGGAGTTTGAAATGTCGATATCGCCCTCGCATGTTACCTCGGACTCGATGATGGATTCGGCTGTGATATCACCGACCACATCTACCTTTGCATGCTCTATATAAGGGCTTCTGAGGTCGCCGCCTACCTTTATGTAGGAGCCCTCGCCACCGTTTACACCCTTTACAATCTGAACGTCGCCGCCCGCTTCAATCTTGCAGCTTTCAACAACGCCCTTGATAATGATGCTGCCGCCGGCTACTACCTCGTAGCCTTCAGCTACATCGCCCTCGACGATTACATCACCACTGAAGTTGATGTTTCCTGTCTTGTTGTCTACGTTGCCCGCAAGGTGCATCGCGTCGTTGATGTTGATCTTGTCGCCCTGGAAATTTACGATACCGTCGCATGAGGAATAGAGCATAGTGCCGTCTTCATTGAGCTCGGTGTTCTTGCCCTCCGGAGATTTTGCTTCCTTGCCGTCTTTGCCCGGAAGCTCGTTTCCGAAGAGGTCCTTGCCGTTTGCTCCCTGCTCCGGTGCGTGTATTGCTGCAAGCATCTGACCCTTTGTTACCATCTGGAAGTAAGCCAGGTTCTTGAAGTCGATATTTTCGTCCATATCGATTTCAGGCTTGTATTCATTGTCTCTGACAACATAAAAATCTACAAAGCCGTCCACGCCGTCCTTTGGAGGGTCTGCTTCACCGACCTGAATCTTTATGTTGTAGATTGGTCTTGCCACAAGCTTTTCAACGAGCTCCTCGTTGATGCCGTAAACCACCTGTGCCTTTTCTATGCACTCCATAACAAGCTCCTTGGTAGGAGTGAAATTCTGCTCCTTTGGCGGCTTTATGAACTTTACGAAGAGCTTCATTGCGTCGGGGCTGGTTTCAACCTCGACAAACTCGTGCGGATCCTTTTGTTCTACTGCTCCCTGAGCCTCCACTTGCTCTTTAGGAAGGTTGTTATCACTCATTGTTTTCTCCTAACTGCTATACCTATTGCAACTTTTTTATCTGCTTATCTATCAATCAAAGCGTCTACCGCATCTGATTCATTGTCTGTGCCAGCTCGTCGGTAACCGTAACCACTCTTGCGTTAAACTGGAACGCCTTGCTGGCTTCAATCAGCCTTACCATTTCCTCTGCAAGGTTGATGTTTGAGTTTTCAAGATACCCCTCGATGATTTTGGGTACCTCAGGCGGCTCTCCGCCGTCCTCCGGATCGTAATCGATGTCCTCGGCAATGAATGCCTCAGCTTCGCCGCTGACCTCGGTATCCTTAAAAAGGTTGTCTCCGATATGCTCGAGGCCGTAGTTGTTCGCGAATCTGTAGATTCCGATCTGGTCCTTGAGTGAGAAGAGCTGTCCCTCGTCTACCTCATCCATTCTTTCGGTGATGTTGATGCGTTCACCCTCGGAGTCCAGTACATAAAAGCCCATCGGAGTGATGAGGTACTTTGCCTCTTCATCCTCTAAAACCTGATACTGGAAATTACCGTTTCTGGTGTAGTAGATGTTGCCGGTTGCCTCGTCCTCTACTGCGAAGAATCCGTCTCCGTTAATATAAAAGTCCGTCTCGCTGTCCGTCCTGCTCGGCTGGCCCTGTGAAAAATCGGTGGCGATGTCCACCGGTCTTACGCCGTGGCCTGTGCTGATTGGCGGAAGTGCGCCGTTTACGTTTCTGTAAACGAGCGTCGAGAATTGCTGTTCCTGTGTCTTGTAGCCCACAGTCGAAACGTTTGCGATGTTGTTACCCACAACGTTTAATTTCTGCTGCTGGCTCTTGAGCCCCGAGGCTCCCGAGAAAAATCCTCTGATCATATTGCTACGCCTCCTTTCGGTGCGTTCATTGCTTTAATTTAGAGTTTGCCTATCTGGTTGGCTGAAAGCTCGTTGATGGAGTCATATATGCGGAGAACCTCTGCGCATGACTGGAAGTTCCTCTGGCTCTTGATCATGTTTGTGAGCTGCTCTGTCATGTCTACATTCGACTTTTCAAGTGCGCCCTGCACGATCTGATAAGTACCTTCCTCCATCTGAGTAAAGTCCTGCTGATTTTGGCCGGTGGAGAAGAGTTCCTCGCCTACCTTGAATATTTCAACACCCTCGTTCGGATATACCATAGCGAGGAGATCTACACTTTCGCCGTTTTCATAGATTTCACCGTTTCCGTAGATTTTGAAATCATCGCCGGAAAGCTGAATGCGTTCGAGTACGTCGTTTAATACGTAGCCCACATCCTTGAGCATGAGGTTTCCCTCAGCATCGAGCTCGAACTGACCGTTTCTGGAGAGAACCACGTTGCCGCTCGGCTCCTCGATTGCGAAGAATCCGTCGCCGTTGATTGCAACGTCAAGCGCTCTGCCCGTTTCAGATATACGGCCTTGCGTGAAATCCGTAGTTTCATCGATATTTACCGTCATGAATGCGCCGGTGCCGATTTTTTCTCTCAGTCTGTGCTGGTTTAAGTTCGACATGCGAAGACCCACATACTCGTCAAAGCTGGTGGAAATGTTCTCCTGAGCCTTGAAGCCTGTGGTGGTCGCATTCGCTATGTTGTTTGCAATTGTATTAAGATGTTCCTGCTGCGTAAAGATACCTGCAGCTACGCTGTAAAAGCCTCTCATTACAATGCTCCTTTCTCGTAATTAGTCATTCTGTGCTTCATCTTAATGATGGCAGCCGAATGAATCTGTGAAACTCTCGATTCTGTGATGCCCATAACCTGAGCAATCTCCTTGAGTTTTAAGTTTTCGTAATAGTACAGGCTGACAACCATGCGTTCCTTTTCGCCAAGGGACTCGATTGCCTCCGCAAGCTGGGAAACAAGCTCCTGCTGCATAACCACCGACTCCGGAGTATCCGAATCGCCGGTATTGATGTACAGCGGATTTGCTGCCTGCATCTTTTCGTTGATGACCTCTTCGTAGGAGAGAACCATGGCACTCTGACGCTGCTCCAGTATCTTCTCCAGAGCCTCGACCGAAATGCCCATACCTGCCGCCATCTCTCCCTTTGACGGCTCTCTGCCGTACTCCGCATAGAGTGCCGAGTAAATCTCGTCCACCTCTTTGGAAAGGCTGCGCTGGCTGCGTGGTACCCAGTCCTGCTTGCGCATCATATCGATGATGGCGCCTCTGATTTTGACTGTGGCAAAGGTTTCGAACTTGTTGCCCATATAAGGGTCATACTTTTCGACTGCATCGATGAGCGCAATGATGCCCTGGTTGATCATATCGTCAACCTGCGCATAGCTGCCTGCGCTGCTGCGGAATCTCATTACGATTTTCTTTACCAAATCCATGTATTCCAGCACGATATCATTGCGAGTCTTTTCGTCTCTGCTTTCCAGATATGGCTGCCACTGCTTTATGTACTTTTCGTATTCAGGTCCCGGGGTCGTCATATCTGCCTCCTACATTTGCGCCTGCTCCTGCTGCGGTTCCAAGCTGATGGAACCAATCGCCTGTATTTGAATGTCTGTGTCTATCTCGTTGAATGAAAGAACCACAAGCTGCGGGAAGAACTGGTCTACCATGCGTTTGAAATAGAGCCTTACTATCGGTGATGCCAGCACTATCGGCTGAATGAAAAGCTCTTTGACCTTTTCAACCTGCACTGTGACAGATTCCATAATTCTCTGTACCACCATAGGATCCAGCGTGAGATAAGTGCCGTGCTCGTTTTTCTTTACCGAGTTTAAGATGGCATTTTCTATGTTCTGATCCAGTGTGATAACCTTTATGCTGCTGCCGTCCGCATATTTGCGGGTGATGGTTCTCTTTAGGCGCTGTCTCACATATTCTGTGAGCATGTCCGTATCCTTTATCATGGTTCCGTGATCGCCTATGCACTCGAGTATGCTTTCCATATCCCTGATAGGAATGCCTTCCTTCAGGAGGTTGTTCAATATCTTCTGAAGCTCAGCTACCGTTACTATGCCCGGCACCACATCGCCCACAATCGAAGGATTGAACTTTTTCACATTTTCGAGAAGCACATTGATGTCCTGTCTTGACACAAGCTCATGAATATGTGTTTTGATGACCTCAGTAAGGTGTGTAACCATTACCGAAAGCGCATCGATTACCGTATAACCGTAAACCTCGGCAAGCTCGCGCTCACTTTCGTGAATCCACTTGCCCGGAATTTTGAAGGCCGGCTCGATTGTGTCGATACCCTCAATCTTTCCGGAAGCGTTGCCCGGATCGAGCGCCAGGTAGTAGTCTACCAGCACCTCGCCTCTTGCAACCTCCTCACCCTTTATCTTTATCAGATACTGGTTAGGATTGATGAGCCCATTATCCCTCAGGCGAACTGTCGGGATTACCACGCCCATGTCGATTGCGAACTGCTTTCTGAATATTACTATACGGTCGATGAAGCTGCCGCCGCTTGCCTCGTCCACGAGTGGAAGCAGTGAGTATCCAAACTCCATCTCTATGGCTTCTACGCCTATTAGGTTATATACATTATCAAGATTGCGGTAGTATTCCGTGTCCGAAATAGGTGCTTCCTCGCCCTCCGGCGCAGGTGCTCCGCCCTCCTGGGATTCGCCGGCTGCCTTTGCGGCCTTTTCACCGCGCATCGCAAGGACACCCATGCTAATCAGGAATGCCGCTAAGACAAGAATCTGAATCTTCGGCATGCCCGGAATGATTCCGATGCAAAGGATTGCCGCGCCCGCCATAATCAGTACGATAGGCTGCGAGAGGAATTGCTTTTTAACATCCTCGTTGAGGTTACCCTCTGCTGCGGCACGGGTAACTATCATACCTGTTGCCGTGGAAATCATCAGAGCCGGTATCTGTGATACCAGTCCGTCACCTACGGTGGCGATGGAATATACCTTTAATACCTGCGAGAAGTCCATGCCGCCCTGAACCATACCTATTACCGTACCCGCTATGAGGTTTACCATAGCGATTACGATACTGGCTAC
>JAEEGU010000110.1 GCA_016280485.1 Bacillota bacterium
CTATATCGGCGGTTGTGAGCTTTACAGTATGCAGCCTAAAATGCTGGCGCAGAATATGGCAGTGGTTCTGACGGATAGAATACGTCCGGAGCTGATGACATGTGCGGAGGTTGTCGCAATGGGACGGTATCCGTATACCAATATGTTCGGAAAGCTTACAAGTGAAGATGAAAAGGCTGTCAATGAAGCACTTGCCATGGTTCACGCTCTCGAGCTTGCGGGACAGGATTTCATGACACTTTCCGATGGCCAGAGGCAGAGAATAATGCTGGCTCGTGCGATTTGCCAGGAACCGAAAATTCTGGTGCTTGATGAGCCTACGGCATATCTGGACATCAGGTACAAGGTGGAGCTTCTCGAGATTTTGCAGGAGCTTGCGAGGACAAAAAAAGCAACAATTGTCATGTCACTTCACGAAATAGATCTGGCGCTCAAGGCTTCGGATTATATCATCTGCGTGGGCGATAACAAAATCGCGGCTTACGGCACACCTGAGAATGTGGTGAAGGAAATGAGCATAGAAAAGCTGTACGGTATGGAGACCGGCTCGTTTCGGAAATGGTTTCCGCATTTGCTTAGTGATTACGAGTAGAAATTGAATTGGAAAATGAAAAAGAAAATAGCAAGAGTGCTCTTTGCGGGCACAAACAGCGGCTGCGGCAAGACCACCGTAACATGTGCCGTGCTGCAGGCACTTGTGAACAGACAATTAAAGGTAGGCGCATTCAAATGCGGACCGGATTATATAGACCCTATGTTTCACAGCCGGATAATCGGTGCGAAATCGGGGAATCTTGATCTGTTTTTTCTCGGGGAAAATACTATGAAGTATCTCTTTGCAAAGAATTCGGAAGGGTGCGATATCAGTGTAATCGAAGGCGTAATGGGGTATTACGACGGCCTCGGCATTTCGAGTACAAAGTCGAGCACGTATGAGGTTGCGAGGGTGACAGATACACCGGTAGTTCTGATTGTGAACGCGAGAGGCGCTTCGCTTTCCGTGCTGGCACAGATAAAGGGCTTTACCGAGTTTCGTGCGGACAGCGGAATTGTGGGTGTAATCTTAAATAACTGCACCAAATCGACTTATGAAATGCTTGCTCCCGAAATAGAGCATTATTTTGAGGGCAAAGTAAAGCCTCTTGGCTTTATGCCGGTTGTAAAGGAAAGTAGCCTTGAAAGCAGGCATCTGGGGCTTGTGACAGCCGCAGAGGTAAGGGACCTTAAAGGAAAAATGAACCTTCTGGCTGAAAGGGCTGAGGAGTGCATAGATCTTGATGGGATAATAAATATTGCGAAAAATGCAGTAGACATAAAATATGAATATGTAAACATAGCAAAAATGGATGAGCCTGTGCGCATTGGAATTGCAAGAGATAGGGCGTTCTGCTTTTATTACGAGGACAGTATTGATATACTTAAAGAGATGGGAGCAGAGCTTGTGGCCTTCAGCCCTCTTGAGGATGAGGCCTTACCGCAAAACCTGGACGGAATATACCTTGGCGGCGGCTACCCCGAGCTCTATCTGAAGGAGCTAAGCAGTAACAAGGGGATGCTTTGCAGCATAAGGGATGCAGTGCAGGGCGGACTGCCTTGCATAGCCGAATGCGGAGGCTTTATGTACCTCCTCGAAAATATAGAGGGTGTCCCTATGGCAGGGGCGCTTCCGGGCGGCTGCAGCAACACAGGAAAGCTTCAGCGCTTTGGCTATGTGACGATTACCGCAGAAAAGGACAACATGCTCTGCAAAAAAGGTGAGAGCATCCGTGCACATGAGTTCCACCACTACGATGCAGAGAATGCGGGAAGCGATTTTACCGCTGAAAAGTCTTCAGGGAAGAGCTGGCAGGCGGCAATTGCAACGGATACGCTTTATGCGGGCTATCCGCATTTTCACTTTTATTCGAACCCGGCCTTTGCGGAAGGATTCTACAGGGCATGCCTTAAAAGGAGAAAAGATGTTTGAAACAGTAAAACCAATGGAAATTGAAAAGCGCAGCTTTGAGATAATTTCGGAAATCCTTGAAAAGGAATACGGTGATGTAATAATCCCGGGTGACCGTGAATCTATCGTAAAGCGCGTCATACACACAACCGCGGACTTTGACTATGCGGTAAATCTGGCATTTTCGGATGATGTGGTGGAAAAGGCTCTTGCGGCGCTTAAAGAGGGCTGCGATATCGTGACCGACACCCAGATGGCAAAGGCGGGCATCAACAAGACCATCCTTTCCGAGCTTGGCGGCGAGGTGCATTGCTTCATGGCGGACAGCGATGTCGCAAAGGAAGCAAAGGAGCGCGGCGTGACACGTGCCACCGTTTCTATGGAAAAGGCGGCGGGGCTTAAAAAGCCTTGCATCTTCGCAATAGGAAATGCGCCTACGGCGCTCATTGAGCTTGACCGCCTGATAAAGGAGGGGAAGCTAAGTCCAAAGCTCATCATAGGTGTGCCGGTAGGCTTTGTGAATGTAGTCGAGAGCAAGGAACTTATCATGGAAAGCGGCGCGCCATATATCGTGGCACGCGGCAGGAAGGGCGGCAGCAATGTGGCGGCGGCTGTCTGCAATGCGCTTCTTTACAAAATAAAGAGATAGTATGGAAAAGTATATAGAAAAGGACGGCAAAAGGCTGAAGCTCGGCTATACCACCGGCTCGTGCGCGGCAGCGGCGGCAAAGGCGGCGGGCTACATGCTTTTAACCGGACGAAGGAAGGAAAAAATAAAAATAGATACTCCCAAAGGAATCGCGCTGGAGCTTGATGTCGAAAACATTGAAATGGGGCAGGGCTATGTGACCTGCTCAATAAAGAAGGATGCAGGGGACGATCCGGACGTGACAGACGGTGCCGATGTCTTCGCGGAGGTTAGGCTGTCCGGAGCTCCCGGGATTTCGATAGACGGCGGCATAGGCGTTGGCAGGGTCACAAAGCGCGGACTCGACCGGCCTGTGGGAGAAGCGGCAATAAACTCTGTGCCGAGACAAATGATTACGGAGGGAATTGAGGAAATCTGCGAGGCTGTGGATTTTGACATCACGCGCAGCGGAATCAGCGTTGTAATCTCCGTTCCGGGCGGCGAAAGAATTGCCGAAAAGACCTTTAACTCGCGGCTTGGGATAGTCGGCGGTATATCGATTTTAGGTACCACCGGAATCGTGGAGCCTATGAGCGAGCAGGCACTTGTGGACACAATTGCCGTGGAGCTTCGCCAGAGACGTGAAAACGGAGCAAAATACGTGCTTCTTACGCCGGGAAACTATGGCTCTGACTATATAAGACTTGGCATGGAGCTTGACCC
>JAEEGU010000111.1 GCA_016280485.1 Bacillota bacterium
CAGGAATTCGCGAAATTCCTGTTGACGGGCTGTTTGTCGCAGTCGGACGCATACCGTCAAATCAGAGCTTTGCTGCACTAATCGAAACAGACGGGGCGGGATATATCAAAGCAGGAGAAGATTGCAAAACGAATGTACCCGGCATATTTGCGGCGGGTGATAACCGCACAAAGGAAGTGCGGCAACTGGTTACTGCGGCAGGCGACGGAGCAATCGCAGCCACAGCAGCTGTAAACTACCTTAAATAAAAAAGTAAATCAAGAAAAATTGCGTTAAGTGACTCCAAATCGAGGACTCGATTTGGAGTCATTTTTTTGTCGAGAACCTCAAAAAATTAAATTTGAATTTAACGGCACTGTTAAGCCACGATATATGGACGTGTGTTTTTAAAATAACACAAGATATTGTGTTCGAGGTCAAAACGAGGCTGAACGCCTTAAAAAAATTGGACTTAAAGGGGAGGAAATTGGCAAAAAAGTGGCGCGATGTGGTTGAAAAGTGGAGTAAAGTGGTTTATAGTGGAAGTACGGTATCCTAAGAGTAGAGCCCGAGGTGTCGGTTGATGGAAAATCGCAGTGCCGACGGCGAGGGAACGCCAATGCTCGGGCTCTAAGAAAAATGAACGTTTGTCGGAGGACAGGACATGCTGATGGGCAAATATAACAACTCCATAGATGCCAAGAATCGCATGATTGTGCCTTCGAAGTGCAGAGACGACCTTGGATACAAGTGCGTTTTGACCAAGGGCGACGATCTCTGTTTGTATATTTATCCGATGTGCGAGTGGGATAAGGTGCGCGAAAAACTCGCTGCCCTTCCCACTTCGGATAAATTAATCCGCGCTTACGTCCGCAAGGTTTACTCCAACGCAGTGGAGTGCGAGGTGGACAAGCAGGGTAGACTTACTATCCCGACCGAGCTTAGAGAATACGCCGGTATCGAGAAAGACATCGTTACCGTGGGAATGATAGACAGAATGGAAATTTGGAGCGCTGCAAACTGGAAGGACAATGAAAGCGCAGCCACCGAAGAGACGGACGAGGCAAAGCTTGCTGAGCTTCTCCGCCAGTACGGAATATAAGCCATGGAATTCAAACATACATCGGTGCTTTTCGCCGAAACAATTGACAGTCTTAACATAAAGCCTGATGGGATTTATGTGGACGGGACACTGGGCGGCGGCGGACATGCATCAGGGATATGCGAAAGGCTCGGGGAAAAAGGACTGCTGATCGGCATCGACCGCGACAGGGATGCCCTGGCGGCAGCAGAAAAAAGACTTGAAGCCTATAAATGCCAAAAGATATTTGTACAAAGCAATTATTCGGAAGTCAAAAGCGTGCTTTCCGAAAATTGTGTAGATAAAATTGATGGAGCTGTGCTCGATTTGGGTGTATCATCCTTTCAACTCGACAACGCGGAGAGGGGCTTCTCATATATGCAGGATGCCCCCCTCGACATGCGCATGAATGCGGACGACAGCTTCACAGCGGAGGATCTGCTGAACACCTACAGCGAAAAGGAAATCGCGAGAATAATAAAAGAGTATGGCGAAGAACGTTGGGCGGCAAGGATTGCTGCCTTCATCGTCAAAGCCAGAGCGCAGGCACCCCTCACTTCCACCGGACAGTTGGTGGACATCATCAAAGCGGCGGTGCCGGCAAGCGCGAGGAGAGAAGGACCACACCCCGCGAAGCGGACCTTTCAGGCGATACGCATTGAGGTCAACGACGAGCTCGGTCAGCTCAAGAAAGCGGTGGAAGAGTTTTGCGATGTGCTTGCCCCCGGCGGCAGGCTGGCAATTATCACCTTCCATTCGCTGGAGGACCGAATCGTAAAGGAAATCTTTGCAAGGCGCGTGCACCCTTGCACATGTCCGCCGGAGTTCCCGGTTTGTGTATGTGGGAAAACCCCGGACATTAAAAAGATTACGGGTAAACCTTTAACAGCCGGCAAGGAAGAGCTGCTGAATAACCCGCGCGCTCGCAGCGCAAAGCTGAGAGTTGCGGAAAAATTGGTTTAGAGTGTATTAAGGATGGTATCTGATGTTCGCTGCAGAAAAGTGGTACGAGTATGAAGAAAACTACATAAAGTACGGACTCGATCTGGACGCGGACAGAGATTACAGACGCGAAAGGAAAAAGGCGAGGAAAGCGAAGAAGCACATAGCTTCCGCGAAGGACAGAAAGCGTGCAATGCTTTATGTCGTAGTACTTGCTGCGGTTTGCATAGGCGTGGTTATCGCCGGAGCGTATGCAGCCTCCCTCAAGTATCAGATCAATTCGCTCATTTCGGCGAACACTGAGATTGAGCGTGAAATAGAAACTCTCAATGTTGAAATAAAGACGGCAAACAATATTTCGGCAATTGAGGCAAGGGCTATAGAGGAACTCGGAATGGCATATCCGACAGCCGGTGAAATTGTCTACGTTATGAAGGACGAAGAGCCGGCCACCGAGTTCGCGATGCTCATGAAAGACCAAGCATACAATTGAAAACCGAAATAGACTTAAATGATACAACAAGAAAAAACCAGAGCCTTTGGCGACCTGGTTTTTTCTTCATTATCGGGGTGTTTGAGTTTATTTGTAAAATATGGAAAAATTATGAACTATACAGCAACCAAAACTAAAAAAAGAATAGTGCTTGTCCTGACGATAATGCTGCTGTTTATATGTCTGCTTTGCCTGCGCCTGGGGTACATTCAGATTGTAAAGGGCGAGGAATACTCAAAGATGGCCGCTGCCCAGCAGACAAGGGATGAGCTCATCGTGGCAAAGCGTGGCGACATCGTCGACCGCAACGGCGAGCAGCTGGCAATCAGCTCGAGTTGCTACACTCTTTGGGCAAGACCTGCAAAGGTCAGAGAGGCAAAGAGCGAAGCAGAAAGCAAGGTAAAAATCCAGGAGACGAGCACGAGCCTTTCGGCAATACTCGGAATGCCGGAGGAAGAGATAAAGGAGCTTCTTGAGAGTGACAAAACACTGATAAAGGTTGCAAAGTACCTTGGCAGAGACAAGGTTGACACGATAAAGGCACAAAAGATACCCGGCATCGAGTTCAGCGAGGAATCCAAGAGGAGCTATCCTTTAGGTAATTTTGCAGCACATGTGCTCGGTGCGGTAACCGATGACAACAGCGGCATGGCCGGAATTGAGCTCAAATACAATCAGTATTTAAGCGGCGTGTCCGGACGCTGGATTAAAAATACGGACGTCGGCGGCAACGACCTTTCTTACGGCGTTGACGATTACTATGCGGCAGAGGACGGACTCACCGTTGTCATGACACTCGACACCGTCATTCAGCACTATGTCGAAAAGGCGATAAAGACAACGCAGCAAAACACGAGCGCGGACAGAGTAATGTGCATCGTCATGGATCCAAAGACAGGCGATGTGCTGGCGATGGGAATGACACCGGATTACGATCCTAACAATCCGCGCGTACCGCTCGACGAAGAGGAGGCGGCATACCTTGAGAGTCTTCCTCAGGAAGAAAAGGTCGACTACTGGAACAAGATGTGGCGCAATCCTATGATAAGCGATACATACGAGCCGGGCTCCACCTTCAAGCTCCTGACCACATCGATAGCACTCGAGGAAGAG
>JAEEGU010000112.1 GCA_016280485.1 Bacillota bacterium
AACGGTTTGGATCGGAATCATCGATTTCGAGACGGGCGTGCTGACATGCGCCAATGCGGGACACGAATATCCGCTGCTGAAAAAGGCAAACGGAGATTTCGAGCTTATAAAAGATAAACACAGCCTGGCGCTCGCCGCAATGGAGGGCACAAAGGCAAAGGAATACGAGTTAAAGATGGAGCCGGGCGACAAGCTGTTCGTCTACACGGACGGCGTACCGGAGGCAATCAACGTAGCAGAGGAACAGTACGGAACGGACAGACTCGAAAGCACGCTCAACGAGGTAAAGGATGCGCCGATGGCAGAAATCCTGCCGTATATCCATAACAGCGTGGACAGCTTCTCGGGCGAGGCGGACCAGTTCGACGATATCACCATGCTTGGCTTTGAGTTCAAGAAATACGTGAATAAGTAAGGTGGGGGTAAGGTTATGAAAAAATTGACAGTAGACGCAAAAGTAGAGAAACTCGATGACGTTATGGCTTTCGTAGAAGGCGAGCTCGAGGCAGCCGGCGCTTCCATGAAGGAAACGATGGGAATTACGCTGGCGGTGGAGGAAGTGTTCGTCAACATAGCGCACTACGCTTACGAGGGGGGCGATGCCGGAGAGGGCAGCGCCGACATAAGTGTGGAGCTTTGCGAAAATCCGAAGTCAGTGACAATCATCTTCGCCGATTGGGGCAAGCCTTACAATCCGCTTGAAAGAGAAGATCCCGACATCACGCTGTCCGCCGAAGAAAGAAGCATCGGGGGCTTAGGCATATTCCTTGTTAAAAAGAACATGGACGAGGTCAGCTATGAATATCGGGACGGGATGAATGTCCTTACCACGAAAAAGAATCTGTTATAAAACTAAAAAACTTGTTTGCTCGAATCGGACAAACAAGTTTTTTGATTACCTATATTCCCTCATGATGAATTTATAAAAATCCACAGCCGGCTCGAGAGAGTCGGCTTTTATGTGCTCGTTAAGTCCGTGCACACCTGCCGTTTGGGCTTCGTCCGCAATAAACGGCGAGAATCGGATGCATTGGTCGCAGATTTCACCGTTAAACGACGAATCGGAAGCACCTGTCAGCACGAAAGGCAGCACAGCTTCGGTCGCCGGGAAGACTTCCGCAACCGCACGCTCCACGATTTTGAACGCAGGCCCGTTATAGTCCGAGATAGGCGAAGTAAAGCCCGGGTCGTAGACGTCAATCTCGATGCCGTACTTGTCCGCAATCGGGCGAAGCTTGGCGATTGCCTTTTCCCGCCCCTCGTGGTGCGAGAAGCGCATGTTCCCGATAACATAAGCCTCTTGCGGCAGCACGTTTGCCCCCTCTGCGCCGTGCGACATCGTAAAGGCAAGCGTTGTGGCAAGCATTGCTTTAACCGAAGGCTCGAGCTTTTCCCACACGTCGTGGTTTTCGACATCGTCGGGAATCAGGGATTTGTCTGCCGTAAACGGCTCTATCCGGCGGAAAAACTCCGCCATCACGGGTGAAATCTTTCTATCGAAGATAACAGTGTCCTCGACCTCTGCCATGAAGCGCCCGAGCCGCACAAGAGGCGTGTTTTTCGGTGGCACGCTGGCATGGCCGCCCGCGGATCTTGCGATAAATTTAATCTCCGCGCAGCCCTTTTCTCCGAGCCCGACAATAGCGAACAATCCCTTCACGCCCGCGATAGGGTCCTCCCTCATGGAGTTGCCTTCATCAAAGCTTGCTGTGAGGTGGATGCCGGCGTCCTTGAAATATTTGGCGATTGCAGCGGCACCCTCTTGGGTGTTCTCTTCGTTGCAGGTGCTCTCGAAATATATGTCCTGCGCCGGCGCAAAGCCTTCGCTTATCAGCTCTTCGCTTGCGCGCAGCATGCAGTAGAGTCCGCCCTTGGTGTCGAATGTGCCGCGGCCCCAAATCTTGCCTTCGGCAACCTCGCCCGAGAAGGGTGGGTACTTCCACTCGCCTGTCGCTTCCACTACGTCGTGGTGGTTCATGAACATGATGGGCGGCTTTGCAGCGTCGCTGCCCGGCCAGCGGAGCAGGATGGATCCGTTAAAATCGTGAAACTCGCACGCAGTGAAGACCTTTGGGAACAGGTCCCGCAGGATATCGTGAAACTCGTAGAACTTGGTCAGGTCCCGGTTTGCGCGCGAGGACACGGTTTCTTTCTGTATTATTTTTTGAAATTCTTTGATGTAAGTTTCTTGTCTTGTCATGATGAAGCCTTTTTAGCCTGCTTGTTTCTTTCGAGGTTGGAGACGATGATTGCACAAGCTGCATCGCCTGTTACGTTTACAGCTGTTCTGCCCATATCAAAGATTCTGTCGATACCTGCAACCAGTGCGATACCTTCAACAGGAAGACCGACGGAGGAGAGCACCATAGTAAGCATTACCATGCCTGCGCCCGGAACGCCTGCCGTACCGATTGAAGCAAGTGTCGCTGTAAGAACGATTGTAACCATCTGTGAAAGTGTCAGGTCAATGCCAAAGCAGGATGCGATGAATACTGCGCATACGCCCTGGTAGATGGCTGTTCCGTCCATGTTGATGGTTGCACCGAGAGGAAGAACGAAAGAAGTAACCTCTTTGTCTGCGCCCATTTCTTCGCAGCCCTTCATGTTGATAGGGAGCGTACCCACGCTGGATGCACTCGAGAAAGCGAACATGAATGCAGGAAGCTGACCTTTAAAGAACTTTGCGGGACTCATCTGCCCCAAAGTGCGGATAGTCAGCGAATATGTCAGGAACATGTGAACAAAGTAGCAGATATAAGC
>JAEEGU010000113.1 GCA_016280485.1 Bacillota bacterium
CCACCTTGTCCAGGCTTGCGAGAAGCTCCGTAATTTCCATATTCGCAACGCCCGCCTTCTCTGCGAGCTCGTTCAGCTTTGCCGTATAAGCTGCATGGTGCTTGCCGTGGTGCGTCTCGACTGTCAGTGTATCAATGACCGGCTCGAGCGCATCGCTTGCAAATGGCAGTTTGTACTGTTCAAACATTTTCGTCCCTCCTTGTAATTCTTCTCACGCACTTCAAAGTAAGCCTGTGGGTGATTGCAAACAGGGCACACCTCCGGTGCCTCGGTGCCAACCACGATGTGTCCGCAGTTGCGGCACTCCCAAACAGTCACGCCGGCCTTCTTGAAGACTTCGCCGTTTTCGATATTCTTAAGAAGCGCACGATATCTTTCTTCGTGCTCTTTTTCGATAGCCGCCACGCCTCTGAACTGCTCCGCCAGCTCGTGGAAGCCCTCTTCGTCGGCTTCTTTTGCCATTCTTTCGTACATGTCGGTCCATTCGTGATTCTCGCCTTCAGCAGCCGAAAGAAGGTTTGCCGGTGTGTCGCCGAGCTCTCCGAGAGCCTTGAACCACAGCTTCGCGTGCTCCTTTTCGTTCTCGGCGGTCTTTAAGAAAAGTGCCGAAATCTGTTCGTATCCGTTCTTCTTCGCAACGGATGCAAAGTATGTATATTTGTTTCTTGCCTGGGATTCGCCCGCAAAAGCTTCCCACAAATTCTTTTCGGTTTTTGTTCCTGCGTATTTGTTGTTTGCCATATTTCCCTCCTTGATTTTGGTTATTTCACATCAAGTACGATTTTACCACATATAGTTTGAAAATTCAACCAATTTATTGCTTGAGCAAAAAAATAAAAAGCGAATCCGAATTTTCATTAACGGATTTGCTTTTTATTTTTTAACCGGTAAATATTTTTAGAATGGTACTTTTAACTCAATGCTGCGCCGAGCTTTTTGCACTCTTCGGCTGCCGCATCATCGGGTTCATTATTGGCAATAACGGTTCCTACAACATTTACACCACTGTCCTTGCAGGTCTTTTCCCAAGAATTCATCCATTCGCCGGTACCCCATCCGTATGAACCGAAAAGGCCAACCTTCTTCCCCGAAAGGCCGGAAAGGCATTCATCAAACATCGGCTGAAATTCGCTTTCTTCAAGCACTTCGTCACCCATTGCAGGACATCCGAATGCAATCGCATCATACTGCCCGATTTTTGAAGCATTAAATTTCGAGCACACCATAACCTCTGCCTGAGCCCCTGCTCCGCTAATTCCTTCAGCCACAAACTTTGCCATGGCCTCAGTGTTGCCTGTACCGCTCCAATATACTACAGCTACTTTACTCATTGATTTTTCCTCCTCTAGACAATCAATTTCTCAATAGATGTGCCGCGGGAATATCTATCCTTGTAAATGCGTGTACACTTATTGAATTTCTCGAAAGTGGATTTGGATTTCTCAACATCTCCATATACTTTCCAATGCCCTGTATATTTTTCTTTTCGCGCATTGTTCTCAATAAAGCCCTTGACATCTTCAGGCGGATATCCCAGAAAAACGCCAATTTCGTGTGGAAACTCTTTTGATGATCTCAGCTTCCCGATTAGCGTTTCAAGGCACTCCGAAGGCTTGACCGAATGGTAACATCTTTGAGAAAGAATCTCACGAATTTCTTCTGACTCAAAGTCCTTCTGCAGCCTTTCGGGGCGATAAACATATATGAGCGCCCTAGACTGCCAGAATTTAATCGGAACCACTTTTACACCTTTCGATCCAAGCCTTTCGTTTAGTGTTGTTATTTCATTAAAGAGCACATTCACATCCCCACATTTACAGGAGAACATACTCCCGGTTTTCAATCCTGCCAATGTGGGTGCGCATTTCTCAATTAACAGCAGTTCCTGCATTTGCATTTTGGAAAAATTTCCATCCTTTCTCGTCCCACGAAATATGTAGCCTCCTTTAGTTAGCGTACGCTAACTAAAGGGCTTAAAAAAATGCTCGCACTGTCTGCGCTCGAGCAATTATTTTTTGCTACATCTCAAGGTGGAATATGACGATATTTTGAGTTAGCCATTGCTAACATGTTTATATTATCATACTAACTCCCGCTTTGCAATAGGTTTTAAACAAGTTAACAAAACTTTTTATCCACCTCATTTCTCACAAACTCCACATACGCCTTTTCGGCATCGGACAGTGCCGTCGGGTGATAGCCTATGCCTCTCACGTACTCAACTGAGGGTGTAAGCCGCCTTACCACAAGGCCTTCAGGCATATCGACCACCACCGCTTCCTCCTGCAGGAGCGCCACATAAGAGCCCGACTCCGCAAGGGTTTTGGCTATACTGTAGCTGCTGTAGCGGAACTCCTTGTAAAACCCAAGCACACTGTAGAACTTGTCCTCAATGAACTCCTGGAACAGCGTGTTGTGAGGCGGAATTACGACATTTTCTTCTTTTAGTTCTTCAACAGATATCGTTTTCTTTGCGGCAAGCGGATGATTTTTGCTGAGACAGACCTTTATCTCTCCTTTCGCAACCGGCAGGAACCTAAACGGCAGCGTCGCAGGATCGGTAGAGGTCAGCATGCCGGTCAGAAAGATTTTGAATATGCCCTGTTTATACATCTGCACAAGCGCCGATGTCAGCGATTCCATCGTTTCTATGTGAAACTCGGGATGAAGGCTGCTGAACGTATGGAGATGATCGTTAATCTCATAGAGCATCAGACTCTCGGGAAGCCCAATAAGCATGGTACTGTTACCTTTTTCAAGAAATCCCTTCCGCCACTCCTCTGATTCCTCGTATTTTGCCACCATTTCCTCAGCATACTTTAAGTACATACTCCCAAATTTCGTAAGCGACAGGATTTTCGTTCTGTTAAACAGAGGCTCACCGAGCTCCTTTTCAAGTGCGCGGATGTGCTTTGAGAGCACCGGCTGTGAGATATACAAATTTTCAGCAGCGGTAGTGAAGTGCATCACCCTCGCCAGCTCTGCAAATTCCTTAAGATAAGTTATTTCCAACTGATTTCTCCCTTCTTTTTCAGCTTAATTATATCACACTCCCGTTAATTATTCCATATCGTTATAATATAAAGCATAATAAGAATTGCGTAGCATTACTTTATCGTATTAAAATCAAAGAGTGAGATATAAAACGAAAGGAGCCAAACTATGAGTAACAGTAAATTTGACTGCGTCGTTATCGGCGCAGGTCTTGCAGGTATGTCGGCGGCCATCACGGTAGCGCAGGCAGGCAAAAAAGTTCTGCTTATCGACCAGCACAACCTGCCCGGCGGATGCGCTTCGTCTTTCGTAAGAGGCCGCATCGAGTTCGACGCATCGCTTCACGAGTACTGCGGACTCGGCAAGCCCGGCGACTGGGCTCTTCCGGGCCGAATTATGATGGAAGACCACAAGCTAGATGTCGATTGGATCTGGATTCCGGAAATGTACCGCTGCATAGGCACCACCAGAAGCGGCAAGCATTTCGACATCACACTTCCTACCGGAGTTGAAAATGTAATCAACAAAATGGAAGAAGTCGTTCCCGGCAGCAAGGAGCCTATGAAGATTTTTATGTCCCTTGCAAAGGAATGTGTCGATGCAAACGACTATTTCTCGAAGAACATGTCAACAGTAAAAAAGGACGGCTTCCTGAAGACCGACAGCATGTATTTCATGAAGAATTTCCCGAACTTCCTCAAGGTTGCGGAAAGGCCTTTCAACGAAGTAATGCGCAATATCGGAATGCCTGAGGATGCCATCGATATCCTCGACGTTTACTGGACCTACATAGGTGCTGACTACTCAAAGATGAGCTTTGTTCATCAGGCCTGGATGTTCTATATGTACGCGAATTACGAACCGACCATCTGTCGCGGCAGTGCACATGCTCTGTCAATGGCCTGCATGGAAAGATTCAGACAGCTGGGCGGAGAGCTTTGGCTTAATACAAAGGCATTAAAGGTCTGCGGCGACAAGGACGGCAATATTACCGGCGTGCTTACAGATGTGGGCATGATTGAAACGAACTATGTAATCGCAAACGTAAACCCTGAAATTGCTTACAACAAGCTCCTCGACGAAAACATAAAGGTTCCGCCTCGCGAATACAAACGCGTTAACGCGGAAAAGCACGGCATTCGTTTCTTTAACGCATACGTTGCCTGCAACAAGAGCATCGAAGAGCTCGGAATCAAGGATTACACTATCTTTATGCCGGGAACGTTTGACAATGCACAGAATATCAAGGACTCAAAGTCTTACGAAACCAACACACACAGCGTAGTTGTAATATATAATGTGGTAAATCCGGACGCTTCGCCAAAGGGCACCACAGTAATGACATTCACAATCTGCTATACCGAGGATGTCTGGGGCGATTTCTCACAGAGAGAGTATGTGCACAAAAAGCAGGAGCTTTTCCAGAAGGTTATGGATAACTTCGAAAAGGATACGGGCATCATTATTCACGACTGCATCGAAGAAATCGAGATTGCGACACCGTGGACATTCGCTCATTTCCTGGGCACACCTGAGGGCACGACCTACGGCTACATGGTGGACGACTGGGATACAATGCTTTCACGCCTCATGG
>JAEEGU010000114.1 GCA_016280485.1 Bacillota bacterium
AAATACCTCTCAATTGAGTACGTGAAGGGCATGTACGACGAGTACAAGGCCCGCACGCCGCAGGATTCACCATGGCAATCCTCCCGTTCATCCCGGTGGACATATTAAAATGCATCATCGCAGCCTGGCTGGTATCGCGGCTACAGAGGATAAACTTAAATTAAGGCAAAACAAAAAGGTAAATTGGGAGAACAATTATGAAAAGATTTTTAACGATATTTTTATGCGTAGCGCTGGTATTCGCCTCCGCGCCGATGGCGTTTGCGGCGGAAACACCGGCGGTGTCGGTCTACATCGACGGGCAACAGGTTGTCTACACAAGCTCGTCGGGGCAGCCGTTCATCGACGGAAATAACCGCACACAGGTGCCACTCCGCGCGACGATGGAAGCCTATGGCTGCAGTGTGGGGTGGAACTCTTACACGCGGACTGTGACGGTCACCTACGGCTCGCAGACGGTGCAGCTTACCATAGGCAGCAACTGGATGAGCATCGGGCGCTACACCGGTCAGTGGCTCGACACGCAGCCGGTCATCATCGGCGGACGTACCTATCTGCCGATTCGTGCGGTCTTGGAAGCATTCGGCGCCACAGTGGGCTACGATGCGGCCACGCGCAGTATTACGGCAGAGTCGCCGGCTTACAAAACCTTGCACCACAGCGATGGCGTGAAGAGCGTGGAATATGAGTGGACCGATCCTTACAATAGCTGGTGGGGCACGGACTGGACCTATACGGCGGAGCTTGACAGCGCCTTCTACAACTATTACAGGTCCATCGACAGAAAGTCGATAAAGGGCTACGCGGCTTACGCCGAGGATTCGCTTGACGACGAGCTTATAAGCGACCTTATTCAGACCTTCCGCGACGGCGCCGAGGACTATTCTGATGACGAGCTGGTGCGACTGGTTATGTCGTTTGTGCAGAGCTTTGACTATGTAAGCGATGAGTCGTGGACGGGTACGTACGATGAATATCCGAAGTTCCCTTATGAAACACTCTACGACCACTGCGGCGACTGCGAGGACACATCGATTTTGCTCGTGACCTTGCTTCGTGAGCTTGGTTACGGCGCGTGCCTGATTGAGCTGTCCGATCACATGGCAGTCGGTGTTGCGGGCGAAAAGGACATACCGGGTTGGTATTTCAAGAGCGGCGGTACTTATTACTACTATATCGAAACGACGGCGGAGGGCTGGGATATAGGCGAAATGCCTGAGGAATACCAGGGTTCGACGGCGGATTTGCTGTTTATAGATTAAAGACTGCAAGAGAAAGGAACTGAGATGAAAGAGTATAAAGTTCGCGGAGCCGGCGCGATTATGCGCTATTCCGACTTTCCGGGCGAAAAGATGCCCATCATATTCATACACGGCCTCGGCTGTGCGGGTTCATTCGACTATACGGATGTGGCTTTTAATCCGGCACTCAAGGATCACAGAAAGATAGTTGTGGACCTCTTGGGCGCGGGCTACAGCGACAAGCCGGTGGACTTTCCTTACACCGCAAAGGCTCACGCTGAATACATAAAGGAATTCATTGAGGATCTTGGCATAGAAAGATTGATAGTTTACGGCCATAGCCTCGGCGGTGCCGTTGCAATCGAGCTCGCTGCGCTGGGCGACGAAAAGATCGAGAAGCTGATCTTAAACGAGCCGAACCTCGAGCCGAGCAGGAACTGGGAAGCAAGCTACAAAATCGCCCACTTAAGCGAAGATGGGTGGAGGGCCGAGCTTCCTGAGCTTATCGCGAAATTTGAGCGCGAGGGCAGCACTATGTGGGCCGCTACGATGCGCAACTGGCTGCCGGAGGCACTGCGCCGCCTTTCAAAGGATGCGGCCGCGGAAAGACACCCGTCGTGGAAGGAGATGGCGACAGGCTTCACCATTCCGCACACCTTCATTTACGGCGAGAGAACGCTGCCCGACAACGATTATGACGACCTCGTGGCAATGGGCGAAAACGTCGTAGTTGTAGCGGACGCCGCCCACCCGATGGCGTGGGAAAAACCCGATGCCACGGCAAAGGCGATAAAGGGGATAATAGGATAAAACAAACCGAGGGGGACCTCGGTTTTGTTTTGCCTTAATTTAAGTTTATCCTCTGTAGCCGCGATACCAGCCAGGCTGCGATGATGCATTTTAATATGTCCACCGGGATGAACGGGAGGATTGCCATGGCGAATGCTGCGGCGTGCGGGCCTTGTACTCGTCGTACATGCCCTTCACGTACTCGATTGAGAGGTATTTGTTGATTTGTAATTCTAACAAAACAAATAAACGCGTGAGCATAAACTCACACGCTTATTATACCCTTTTAGGAGTACTCGGGTCAAGCGGCTTGAAATGAATTTCCGCAACTAATCAGTTGGTGACAAATTGTAACCAACTGAAAATGAAATCCCCTAAGGATCGTATAGTGGCACATTTTGCTCTGACCCCAATTTGCATTGACTTACGAATGTTATGTGGAATATAATGTAAATGCAAGCACGAATTGGGTGGCCGGTGAAGTCGCAAATTGCGACTTCACCGCTAACCAATATTCTATAACCCTGTTGACTTATACTTAGGAGGTAATTATAATATAATTATGGAGGAAATCAGATTCGAATGGGATGAAAATAAGGCAATATCAAACATCCAGAAACATGGAATCTCGTTCGTAGAGGCCGCTACTGTATTTAGCGACATAAATGCTGTACTTTTTGATGATCCGGATCATTCTGAAAATGAAGAGCGATTTATCCTTTTAGGAATGAGTGCAAAGGCAAATCTTTTAATTGTTTGTCATTGCCTGCGGTCTTCAGAATCAATAATTCGCATCATTTCAGCACGAAAAGCAACAAAGACAGAAGCTGAAGATTATTTTGAGTTATCTAATGGATGGTGAGTATTATGAGAGACGAATATGATATCAAAAAATTAAATCCGCGCAGGAATCCGTATGCCGGAAAAATAAAGCAACAAGTTACAATGAATATGAACACAAGCACGGTTGAATATTTTAAGGAAATGTCTTCAGAATCCGGCATACCATATCAGATACTTATTAATCTGTATCTCGATCAGTGTGTCAAGGAAAAGAAAAAAGTTCAATTCAAATAGTCTAAGCTAAAACAAAGACTAAAGGAAGAGGGAAGTCAGTTGGTAACAAATTGTAACCAACTGAAAATGAAATCCCCAAAGTATGGGAAAAAGCATAATAAATGAGGAGGGAAAGGTTTATGACATTACAAGAGAACTATAAAATGCATGAACAAATAGG
>JAEEGU010000115.1 GCA_016280485.1 Bacillota bacterium
AAGGCCCAGAAGATTATCGAAGCATACAAGGCATCTCAGGAAGAAGCTTAATTTACGAATAATCAAAGCTGAAATTTTCCACTTTGGGGCTATTACTCCAAAGTGGATTTTTTAAACGAGGGAAAATGCAAAAAAAGACTAGGCTCAAACAAATAGCGGTCATTGTAATATCGCTCATACAGATTGCCCTGATGCTCTCCGTGAACATTTTGGCGGACAGAGAAAGACTCGCAACCTCGGACTACTCCTATGACTGGGTAAATGACAGAGGCGAAATTGTTCGTCTCGACGATTTGAACACAACCGATTATGGGGGGAGTGTTTCCGTTACCAAAAGACTCCCTGCAACGCTGGACGAGACCGATGCACTTTGCTTTATATCGAACAACTCCGCTATCGAGATTTATATAGACGGCAGGCCGATATACGAGTTCACACAGGAGCCAAACTTTACGGGTAGTGGCTACGGCATTGCCTACCACACTGTGGGCCTTCATGAGGAGTGGAAAGGCTGCGAAGTAAAGATTACGGTCTCCGCACTTTTTAAGGATGGACACGGCGGTTACATCAAGAAGATTTCGCTTGAAGAATCGCAGGCTTACCGGGGCCGTATCATAAAGGGCCTTCTGATTCCTCTGATTATTTCATTCAGTATTATGCTGATTGGAGTCGATCTGCTGTTCGTAAGGGTTGTACTGCCTCGTAAAAAAAGCCAGCCGGATCTGATTGCACTTGGCATTACGGCAATCCTAAACGGTATTTGGCTTGCCAATGACACGGGTTTTTACAGGCTGGTTCTAAACACGGTTGTTTTCTCTCGTGTAATCGATTATATTTTAATGCATGCCTGGGTTCTGCCGCTGCTGCTCTTTATGTATTCGGTAACCCGCGAGCGCAAAAGAGTTTTCAAGGCAATCGCCATCGGTCTTGCGGCGCTTGACGCGGCAATTTTCCTCGGCGCACGCTTCATCCTCGGCATAGATATGTCTACACTCACAGAATTCCTTGCGGCCTACTATGTCTGCGCTACGGTGCTTATTGCGGCTATGCTTGTGAGCGATCGCAAATACTGCAAGGCGATGGGATTTGAGTATAAAAAGCCGTTCTTCTATTCGGCCACGCTCGCGCTGGTGATCTGTGGGTTTACAGACCTTTTAATATATGCCGCAGGAGTGCGCAGTGTAACAGGGCGTGCGGATTTTGTTCGCCTCGGCTTTTGCCTGTTCTTCCTGCTGGTTACAATAGAAACCGTAAGGGCAGTTTCAAACGAGCAAAGCTCCGTAAGGCGCGAGCGGTTTATCAATAGAATGCTGCACTATGCGGTATCGGCAAACGATCCGGACGACAGTATAAAGGCAATCATGGAGTACTTCGGAAAAGAATTCGAGGTGCCGCACAGCTACATTTTCGAAAATCAGAGAAACGGCATATTCCACAACACCTACGAGTGGTTTGCCGAGGGCGCATATATACCGGAGGATTCGAGCTATCACGATGTGCCTTTTGAGGGCATGATTGACGGACTATATGTGGTCTTTAACAAGGAGCACCGCCTGATTGTCGAGTATTCCGAAGAAACAAAGGAATTTTGTGAGCCGCTTTACGCAATAATGACGCGTAATAAAATAAAGCGTATGGTTCTCGGTCCGCTTGAGTACCAGGGTGAGCTCATCGGGTTCCTCGGGCTCGATGATGCGCCTGAGGAAAACAGCAAAGAAATCGCCGATATCACATGGCTTGCTTCATATTTCGTAACTCAGCTCATCATGCAGCGAAACGAGAAGCGCGAGCTCCTCAGAAACAGCCATTATGACTCACTCACCGGCGCGAAAAACCGCCGCGCGATGGACGAGTTTGAAGAGCAGCAGGGCGATGTACTGCCGTATGGCCTAGTGATGTGCGACATCAACGGCTTAAAACGCTTAAACGACAGCGAAGGCCACGAGGCGGGCGACGCCCTCATCATCGACGTAGCGGATGGGCTTAAAGAAGCCTTTGGTGAGGAGTATGTCTTCAGGCTCGGTGGTGACGAGTTTGTTATATATTCCTTTGACGGGACAAAGGATGAATTTGACGACCGGGTAGCCCTTGCAAGAGCTGCGATTAAGCGGCGCGGCAGGAGCGTTTCGATGGGTGCGGTCTATGTGACCGATGCATCGCAGAAACGTGAAGAGGTAAAGGCTGAGGCCGACGCCCTTATGTACAAGGAAAAAGAAGAATACTACAAGGACAGGAACGACAGACGAAACGACAGGCGACTGTTGTAGTGAACGCCCCCGCAATGCTGCGGGGGCTCTTTTTTATTAGGGGAAACCCTTCCCCTCGAGGGGAAGGTGGCACAAAGTGCCGGACGAAGTGCCGGATGAGGTGCCACCTGCTCTGGCACCATATTAGCCTTTACAATGTAAATATATGGGTGATATAATAAATTTTGCAATACGCTTACAGAGATAAATGATGAAAAGGAGGTACAAAAAGTGTATAATAGGGATTGGATATTAAACGAGCTGGGGGCCACCGAGGCGCGCCTTGTCGCCATCGAGGGAGAGCTTGAGCCGCTGCCGGAGGGGAATTTAATTTACCGTAGCAGCGGGCGTTACTGCAAGCTTGCTCTGTCGAAAAAGGAGGGCGGGCATCGCAGAGAGGAGCACCTTACGATGCAAAGGGACCGTGAAACGATTTACGGCCTTGCGCGAAAGGAATATTTAAAAGCCGAGATGAAGCTTCTTAAAAGAAACAGAAAGGCTCTTCAGGCGATGCAGAGAGATTACGTGCCGGCCACAGAGGATAATATCATGATGCTCGTACCAAAGAGATTTCGGGAGCTCCCGACGGAGTTCTTTGTCGGCAGGCCCGGAACGGATGAAAAAGGAGAATGAGATGACAAACTTTATGGTCAGATATCACGCAGACAGCGTGGAAACAATGGTTAGATTTTTCGCAGAGATAAAGGCTTCCGGAGCCGCAGAGGCAACCCGCGAGGAAAAGGGCTGCGTTCGCTATGAATACTTCTTCCCTGTGGAGCAGCTCCTCAACATAAATCGTCCGGAGGGTGAAGAGGCCGGCCCAATCAAGGGCGAGGTTGAAATGCTTCTCTGGGAACAGTGGGAAAGCAGAGAGGATCAGGCCGCTCACACAAAGGCACCGCACTTCAAGATTTTCGGCGAGCTCAAGGAAAAGTACGGAATCACGGCAGAATTTGAAGTTCAGGACATAGTGGAGGAGTAAATTGGCTAAAAGCAAAGCGAAGACAGTTTTCGTATGCAATGAATGCGGATATGAGAGCCCAAAGTGGATGGGCCAGTGCATCTGCGGCGCCTGGAACTCGTTCTTCGAGCAAAAGGTCGCAGACAGCAGCGCGGATGACAAGCGCAGCCGCAGAATCGGTGCGGGCACAGGTGATGCAATCGGCGCCGGCGGGAGAGCACTGCCTAC
>JAEEGU010000116.1 GCA_016280485.1 Bacillota bacterium
CAACAAGCCAATCCGCGGCAAAACTTTCGGGCGGTTTTTTGGTATAATACTCACATCCCGCGAGGCGCATGACGCGGCGCGGGGTGATAGTCCGGGAAACGGGCCAGTAGCCGAAAGGCGACCGCTCCGCCGGATGTTCGTAAGATGTAGCATCAACGCTACACGTCGTTCGTACGAAATACGACCAAACATTTCAATTAGGAACGGCATGTAAGTGATGATGCGTCCAGTTGGGCGCATTGTTTCTTCGTGTATTCCTAATGGGCCTTTGGTCGGGCTTCGTACGAGTGCATGAATGAGGCATGCGCTCTTTTCATGCATGTGAGGGGGTCTCCGCGACATTTTTGCGCGAATCTGAATGCGGAGAGAGCATGAGGCGATGGTTTTTGTGTTTGGCGGCGTGTACGCTATCATGCGCGGCGTTTTGCGCCGACATCGTCGGCAAGGTTACGCGTGTCGCAGACGGCGACACGGTAACAGTCCTCGACGCGGCGAACGTGCAGCACAAAATCCGTCTTCACGGCATCGACGCGCCGGAGAAGAAACAGGCGTTTGGCGAAAAGTCGAAGCAGCATCTTTCTTCGCTCGTTTTCGGCAAGGACGTCCGCGTCAAATACAAGAGCCGCGACAAGTATGGCCGTATCATCGGCACAGTCTTCGTCGACGGCAGGGACGTAAACCACGAAATGCTTCGCGCCGGATTGGCGTGGCATTACAAGCGTTACGACAAGAGCCCTGAATACGCTTCCGCAGAATTGGAAGCGTGGCAAAATCACCGAGGTCTTTGGGTAGACTCGAATCCCACACCACCCGAGCAATTTCGGCATCGCGCAACATCTGTTGCGATGCCCATTGTATCGGTAGGGGCGGCGCCTCGCGCCGACCTCGCAGACCCCGTATCCCGTGTCGAATACCGCGCTGGTAACGCAATGCCCGTCAGCTCGCACACTGCCGCGCCTGTGTGCGGCAAGTGGCCGATACCGGCTTCTGGTTCTCGACCAATTCCAACAAACGACAAAACCGCAAGTGCGAGAACTGTCGCAAGACACGGGGCGGCCCAGCCGGAATGACGAGGGAAAACCATGCGGCAAGCGTAGAGGGAAAACTATGAATAGAAATGTTATGATTGCAACGGTAGGTGCGAAGTATCTAACGCCGAATGTTGAGAACGACGAATATAGCTATGTGAAAGAGGCAGGGTCATTAAAGAAACTAATAGCGTTGTTGGGACGCACTCCGAAACACTACAAAGTTGATCTCCGTTTCGAAGATGGTGAAGTTGTAGTGTTGATAGAGACAAAGACGAATTTTACGGAGAGGGACGAGTCGCAGTTAAGTGATTATGTGGAGGAAGAGCGAGCTTTACACCCTGGTCGAAAAGTCATAGCAATTCTCGCGAACACCTGTGATGACAAAATTAAAGTCTGGCGTGATACGATATGCGCTGAACAGGTCATTGTCGGAGAAAGCGTTCTTGACGGAATGGAACATTACAGATCAATGTTTGAGACAAAGACGGTAAATGATCGTGAGCGTGTGCTGAAGAACACTTTTGATCTCAACGTGTTGCTTCACAAAAAAGACATAGACGAAAACAAGAGAAGTCAATTTGTAGGAACCATATTGCTATACATTAAAGATCTTCTGAAAAGGCTAGGAGTTAGGAAAATTGATGATTCGGCGATTTCTCGAATCAATATATTGTTGGCTGCAATGAGTGAGACTGCGATTCGTGCTGACATTAAAGATGTCCTTTCGGCTCTTTTAGATGGGTCAGAGAACAAGGCTAAAAAAATAGACTTACTACAGCGGAATGTACTTGAGGATCAGAAGGTCAAGCGTCTTAAAAAAAGTGACTGGATCGAAATTCTTGACTCAATTATAAAAGACATATACCGATACATAAACACCGATAGTTCGGAAGGACAGGATATACTTAATCTATTCTTTATAGCATTTAACAAATACACAGGCAAGGCTGACAAGAACCAGGCATTTACGCCGGACCACATTACAGATTTTATGTGTCGTGTCACAGATGTTGACCACACAAAAGTTGTTATGGACATAACGTGTGGCAGCGGATCATTTTTGGTGCAAGCTATGGTAAAAGAGCTTGCAGACTGTCGCAAGGGAAGAACAGAATCGGAAGCAAGGCAGCTTATGGCCGAGGTTACGGCAAAGCATATCTATGGGATTGAAAATGAGGAGAAAGCTTACGGTCTTGCTACTACGAATATGCTCATACATGGTGACGGAAATTCAAATATAAAACATGAGAGTTGTTTTGATTGTCAGGATTTCATTATTAGTGCATGCCCTGACATAATATTGATGAATCCGCCATACAATGCGAAACCAATAGGAATACCATCAAAATACAAGAAAAACTGGGGCAAGGCAAAGAAAGGGAAAGAAGACCCTACAAAAGGGCTTGTCTTTGTACATTATCTTTCTGATGTAATTTCAGAGATGAACAAGCGTTTGAGAGCAAAGGGGTTGCCTGCTAAGACAGTTAAATTGTCGGTTCTTCTTCCTGTGTCGGCAGCAATTGGTTCTAAGGCGATAATTAAAGCTGAGAAGAAGCATATCCTGGAAAGCAACAGGCTTGATGCGGTGTTCACTTTGCCTAATGAGATATTTTATCCTGGAGCCTCGGTGTGCGCTTGTTGCATGGTGTTTACGCTTGGGCAGCCGCATGTCAATGCAGATGGAACGAGAAATAAAACCTATTTTGGTTATTACAAGGTAGATGGTTTTTCAAAAAAGAAAAATCTAGGACGTGTTGAACAGTTTGATGCGAACAATACCAGTATGTGGAAAAAGATCGAGGAGAGATGGCTCTACATGTTCAGGAATCGGGAAGTAGTTGAAGGCCTTTCTGCAATGGCGGAAGTTACGGGCGATGATGAATGGTTGTGCGAAGCGTACATGAAAACGGACTACACAACATTGAGAGCGAGCGCATTTCAAAAAGTGGTGAATGATTTCTTTGCCTATCTGGTCGGCAACGGCTATCCGGTTTCGCTGACGTATGCTAAGCCCAGAGTTATGGCGTTGGAAACAGATAAATGGGGGAGGTTTAGACTCGATCATCTATTTAAGATAAAGAAAGGTAAACGATTGACCGCCGAGGATCAAGAAGATGGTCATAATATTTACATAGGTGCGATAGAGTCAAACAATGGTGTTGCTAATCACATAGGGCAGAGGCCGATTCATAAAGGCAATACGTTGTCAATCAGTTACAACGGCTCAGTCGGAGAGGCGTTTTATCAACCAGATGCGTATTGGGCCACAGATGATGTCAATGTTTGTTATCCGAAATTCACGGGGTTTAATGCGGCTATAGGGTTGTTTATTGCAAGTGTGGTTAGACACGAAAAGTATAAATTTTCGTATGGCAGGAAATGGACATTAGAAAATATGAGTGAAACCGAAGTGTGTTTGCCGGTCAAACGAGATTCCAATGGGGCTCCGTTTTGTGACGCAACAAAGAAATTCTCGGATTTAGGTTTAGTCCCAGATTGGGGTTATATGGAAAAGTTTATGGGGTCATTGTCTTATGGGGCGCAACTAAAATCGATAAACTTTGAAAACTTGGCATCGAAAGACAAAGCTGACGCTTGTGTGGAAAAACGGGAGAAAAGTGATGCAGATCATAGATGCGGTGATGGAACATTGCCGATTCGTCGGCGAGGGAATTGAAAAGGCCGTACAACTGAAGCGCGAAAATATGGTACAATACAAGCACATGAGGATTTCCCTGCTATCGTTTCTTCTTCCATTCGCGGCGGTTGCGGCGAGAGTGGAGTTTCCGGCTTTGCAGGCGCCGGAGTTCGCGGACACGGAGTGCGAGACGAACGTCGTGTTCTGCGCAGGAGCGACGAAGGACAACAAATGGGAGTTCTCCCTTGAGCTTGACGCCACTCGGTCCAACTGCGTTGAAGTCGTCTTCGGAACCGACGCGGACGGCGACGGGACGCTGGGGATCGAGGAGGGCGAGCTGTCCGTCGGCTGGGAATGCGGTGAGTGGTTCCTGCGCGACAGGCGGACGAACGAAATGCGCCGCGAGCGGAGCGGGACGGGACGGCGCAGGCTCGAATGGGCCGTGTTCCTCGACCTGCGGCGACGCGTCAAGGGCTGGAAGGGAAACGTCTTCGGCGGCGTTCCGCCGCCGCATTGCTTCAGTCCGTCATGGAATATGGCGCGCGTATCCGCGAGCGGACTTGATCCGGCGAACGAGGCGGTCGAAAGCCGCGTCTTTGCGCAGGGCTTCAGCGTGAGGGTGAGGTAGCCATGGTAGCGCCGTTCTGTTCTTGGGGGCTGATGCTCGGCTTGTGCGCGGCGGTTCTCGCCCTCCTGGCGTTCCTCGCCTGGGAGGCCGTGAAGGCGTTTCGTTCGAGCCGCATGCGAATCGCCGCGACGTTCTTCTTCGCGGCCGCGATACTCTACGGAGGTGGCAAGCGCAAGTCGCCGGA
>JAEEGU010000018.1 GCA_016280485.1 Bacillota bacterium
GTGACCACGCAGGCAAAGCTCTTTGCGGGCAAGATAAGCGAAATACTAAAGGATACCGAGCTTAGATACTATTTCTTTTTCTTTGGCAGCTCAACACTCCTCATCGTCGTTTATCTGATAGCCTACGGGGCTGCGCCGGCACGCTTCCGGCCTCTTGCAAGCTCGGCGTTCCACATACTGGCCACTCTTTCGACCGCGGGCTTCTATTCGGCGGAGTTTGACCTCTGGCCGATTTTCCCAAAGATGATAATGCTTTTCCTGATGTTCATAGGCGGGTGTATTTCATCCACCGCGGGCGGCATCAAGGTGTTCCGCGTTATGATCTTCTTAAAGATTATAAAGCGCGGAATACGTGTGCGTCTCCATCCGAATGCCGTAATCGATATGAACATCGGAAATCACAAAATAACAAGGGGCGTAGCCAACGCCGTTACCGGTTTTATCCTGCTTTATGTGGGGCTTGTGGCCTTTGGTACCGCTGTACTGACATTAAGCGGTGTGGATAATCCGAGCGCCTTTGTAAGCGTGCTTGCCTGCATAGGCAATATCGGTCCTGCACTTTCAATCGGCGGCAGCAATCTCACCTATGATATCTTTTCGGATCCTATTAAGCTCTTCCTCTGCCTTTACATGCTGGCGGGGAGACTCGAGCTTACAGCCGTTGTTGTAATGTTTTCAAGGCATTTCTGGAATCCGGATTTAAGTAGATAAGCTATGAATTTTAGATTGGTTTCAAAAATTTCAAATATGACGCTTCTGATCATCGCAGCTGCAATGATTCCGGCGGCACTTACGGCGCTGTATTTCAGCGAGCGGCAAATTGCGGTCGGTCTTGCGGTTTCTGCGCTGATTACGGCGGGAATTGCAGGCGGCTTTCTGGTTGCAGTGAAGCCTTCGCGGACGAACTTAAAGCCGCGCGAGGGCTATCTTGTCGTAAGCCTTTGCTGGATTCTGTCATCGTGCTTCGGGGCACTGCCTTTCTTAATCGGAGGCTACACCACATCCGTAATCGATGCCTTTTTCGAGTCATGTGCCTCGATTACGACAACCGGCGCGACGGTTTCGGTGCTCGAGCTTATGCCAAGGGGGCTTCTCATGTGGAAGGCCATCATGCACTGGCTTGGCGGCATGGGTATTCTGGTGTTCGCGATTTCAATACTTCCGGCGGTCGGCATAAGCGGCAACAACCTCTTTAACGCTGAGAGCTCGAACATCCAACAGACAAAGCTTTCGGGCAGGATGTCCGACTCGGCGAGGGTGCTTTACACCATGTATTTCGGCTTCACAATTGCGGAGTTTGTGCTGCTGGCGTTCAGTAAAATGACCACCTTTGACGCTGTGATAACCACGCTCGGCTCAGTCAGCACAAGCGGTCTGTTCGCACACTCCGGCGGCCTCATGTACTACAATTCATTCTATATCGAGCTTGTTACCGCATTCTTTACAATAGCTGTTTCGGTGAAGTTTTCGCTTTATCAGTATCTCTTGCGCGGAGAGCTCAGAAAGTTCTTCGACCCGGAGGTGAAGGCGTTTTTAAAGATTCTGCTTGTGGCCTTCGGACTTATAACTTTGGATCTGGTTATTCACGGCAGTTATTCAAGCGTGCCGGAGGCAATGCGTTACTCTGTATTCCAGGTAATTGCGGTAGGCACCACCACAGGATACGGAATTGCGGATTACACGGTATGGCCGGCATTTTCGAGGTTTGTCCTTTTTGTGCTGTTCTTTATCGGCGGCTGTGCTGCATCGACAAGCGGATCGATGAAGGTAGTGCGCGTGCTGATTGCCTGCAAGCTCGTAATACGAAATATCTATCAGAGACTGCATCCGAATGCCGTGGTAGCGGTAAAGGTCGGGGAAAAGGCTATTCCTGCGAAAATCGTATCGTCGGTTACATCATTCATTTTTACCTTCTTCTTGGTATTTCTGCTGGGAACCCTGATTTTGTCGCTGCAGAATCTCGATCTTAAGACAACGGTTTCGTCGGCGATTTCCATGCTCTCCGGAACGGGAATTGCCTTTGGGAGCGTGGGCGCCACGGGAAATTTCAGCATATTCTGTGCACCGCTCAGGCTCGTGCTGTGTGCCCTTATGCTGCTTGGAAGACTTGAGCTCTTTACGCTCATCATGATTTTCACACCGTCATTCTGGAACCCGAGCCGTTCACACAACTGATTTAAACGGATTACATTTACCCCTGATTACCCTTCGGTAGTCAGGGGCATTTTCGTTTTTTGGGGAGATTTTGCTCTGACCCCGATTTGTATTGAAATGGAAAAAGATTACAGTTATAATACAAACAGGAAATATATTGGGTCAGAGAAAGGAGATTAATATGACTGACAAGAGAAAGGATTTAGGAAAGCTCGGTGAAGACATGGCATGCGAATACCTCATCGGTATCGGCTGTGAGGTCTTGGAGAGAAACTACGAAACCTACAGCGGTGAAATTGACATCATTGCAAGAGACGGTGAAACCATAGTCTTTGCTGAGGTTAAAACGAGAAAGAATAAAAGCCGCGGGAGAGCCGCCCTTGCCGTAACGCGGGGCAAGCTTTCACACATTGCATCGGCCTCGGCAATCTACATGAAAAGAAATCCGCGTCTTAAGGGCTTTCACCAAAGAATCGACGTGATCGAGATTTATTCGGACGGCTCAATTGAGCATATCAGAAACGTGAGCCTTGAGGGGGTGGTCTAGCGTGGTTTCGAGAATTGTGACTGCGGGCTTAAACGGTATCGCGGCTTATCCTGTGTATGTGGAAACGGACATTGCAAAGGGACTTCCGGCGGTAACGGTGGTGGGCCTTCCTTCTACAACGGTTCGCGAGGCGAAGGAGCGCATCCGTGCTGCAATTGCGAACTCCTATTTCGAGTTTCCCGATGACCGTGTAACGATAAACCTTTCGCCGGCGGGCAGCCGTAAGGAGGGCAGCTATTTCGACCTTCCGATGGCGCTTGGGGTTCTTGCGACGGTTGATACCAATGAAATCAGAGGAGAGACACTCACCGAATACGGAATCATGGGCGAGCTTGCGCTCGATGGCAGCGTAAAGCACATCGACGGCGCGCTTCCTCTTGTGATAGGCCTTCGCAAGAGCGGCTATCGGAAAATAATGCTGCCCCTTGAGAATCTGCGCGAGGTGGAGCGAGTAAGCGGGGTTGAGCTTTACCCGGTAAGTACACTGCGCCAGGCGGTGGCACACTTCGCCGGTACGAAAGTTTTGCCTCCGGCGGTGCCCGGAAAAGAAGAGGAGAGCGAGAAATGTGAGGCCGAACGCGATTTCTTCGAGGTAAAGGGCCAGGAGATGGCTAAACGCGCAATCGTAATCAGCGTTGCGGGTGGTCACGGCATCTACATGCACGGCTTTCCCGGCTCGGGAAAGAGCATGCTTGCGCGCAGAATACCTACGATTATGCCAAAGCTTTCCTATGAGGAAATGCTTGAAATTACAATGATATATTCCGTTGCGGGAAAGCTGTCGGCGGATGAATCCATGGTGCAGGGGAGACCCTTCCGTGCGCCGCACCACTCAATTACACGTGCGGCGCTCATCGGAGGTGAGAGACCTCCAAAGCCGGGAGAGGTCTCTCTTGCCCACAGAGGAGTGCTTTTTTTGGACGAGCTGCCCGAGTTCAGCCGCGAGACGCTTGAGACACTGAGGCAGCCCGTGGAGGAAGGCGAGGTGATAATTCACAGGGGGGACAGCAGGGTTACCTTTCCCTGTAACTTCATCTTGGTTGCCGCAGGGAATCCCTGCCGCTGCGGATATTACGGCTCGAAATATAAAAAGTGCAAATGCAGCCTAAACTCTGTTTTTAAATACCAAGCAAGGCTTTCGGGGCCGCTGATGGACCGCATCGATATGCACATCGCGGTGGCTGAAATCCGTTCGGGCAAATTGATTGACGCTACGAAAAACGGCGGAGGCAGAGGCGAAATCAGTGATGCAGGTGGGCACTGCATGTCTTCAAAGGAAATGCGAGAGATGGTTAAGAGAGCGCGCGCCGTACAGATGGAAAGATACGGAACCGGCACAAAGCTGAACGCTCATATCGAGGGCGCGGAGATAGAAAAGCATTGCAAAATGGACGCATCTGCCGTGAGCCTTTTAACGCAGGCGGCGGACCGCTTTGCGCTCTCCATGCGCTCGGTTACAAAGCTTATAAAGGTTTCGAGAACTATTGCGGATATAGAGGGCTCTTCCGAAATCACGCAGGTCCACATAGCGGAAGCTCTGCAGTATCGCGCCTTCGACCGTGTCTATTCGGGAAGCCTTCCCCTTGAGGGGAAGGTGGGCACGAAGTGCTCGGATGAGGTGGCATTATGAGTAGAGATATTAAGCGGATCACAATCGACGACACCGCCTACCCGCCGCTCCTTCGCACCATTCCAAACCCACCAAAGGCGCTTTACTACATCGGCGACATTTCTCTCGCCTCCTCCGGCACCTGCGTTGCCGTTGTCGGAGCGCGGCGCTGCAGCGATTACGGCCGCTATGTTGCCTCAAAGCTTGCCGGAAGACTTGCCGAAAACGGCGTGACCGTCGTAAGCGGCATGGCTATGGGAATCGACAGCTATGCCCACATCGGAGCCCTGAAGGCGGGCGGTAAGACTGTCGCGGTCCTCGGAAACGGGCCCGACATATGCTTCCCAAGCGGGAGCACGGAGCTTAAGGCACGCATCGAGGCAGAAGGTCTTATCCTCAGCGAGTACCCACCCGGCACTCATCCGGCAAAGGGAACATTTCCTATGCGAAACCGCATAATCAGTGGTCTTTCATGTGCCACCGTTGTAGTGGAGGCGGGGCTTGGCAGCGGCTCGCTTATCACGGCCGAGAGGGCGGCAGAGCAGGGGCGGACGGTCTATGCCGTGCCGTCGAACATAACCTCCGTGATGGGGCTTGGCTGCAACAGGCTTATACAGGACGGCGCCATTCCAATAGCGGTCATCGACGATGTGGTAAGCGATCTTGCACTGGGCGGGCTTTGCACAAAAGCGGAGGGGCCTTCGCACATACTGAAGCAGCTTGGCAAGGATGAAATTGAAATTTATAAATATATTCTAAAATACGGCGAAACGAGCTCTGAAAATTTGGCGAAAGCATTGAAAAAAGAACCTCGGGAGCTAAATCCAATCATCACTGTTTTGGAGATGAAGGGCATAATCGGCAGCGGCCTCGGAAAAATTTTTATTGCAAAGTGATGAAATAGGACATATAATCATAACTTGAACAGTGCATACAAAAAATGCATATAGATGAAGAAAAAAATACGGAGGATAAACCTTTGGCTTCGAAAGCAAAGACACAACCCAAAAAAAAGAAGACTCTCGTCATAGTGGAGTCACCATCAAAGGCTAACACAATCGGTAAATACCTGGGCAGCTCCTACAAGGTAATAGCCAGCGTAGGACATGTGCGCGATCTTCCGAAGAGTACACTCGGAATAGATATTGAAAACGATTTTGAACCTAAATATATCCCAATCAGAGGCAAGGGCGACCTTATTAAGTCTCTCAAAAAAGAGGCAAAGGCGAGTGCAAAAGTCCTCCTCGCAACCGACCCGGACCGCGAGGGCGAAGCAATTTCATGGCATTTGGCATATCTGCTCGGGCTCGACCCAAACTCCAACTGCCGAATCGAGTTCCACGAAATTACAAAAAATGCGATTTCAGCGGCAATAAAGACTCCGCGTTCAATCAATATGAATCTTGTTGATGCGCAGCAGGCGCGCCGAATCCTCGACCGTCTGGTTGGCTATCAGATAAGCCCGCTTCTTTGGAGAAAGGTATCACGCGGACTTTCGGCAGGCAGAGTCCAGTCGGCCGCACTCAAAATAATTTGCGACCGCGAGAACGCAATCAACGCCTTTGTGCCGACGGAATACTGGATACTCGGCGCCGAGTTTGAGAAAAAGGAAGGCGCTGCCAAAAAGAAGTTCACCGCAAAGGTAATCAGCGAGGTGGGCGCTCCGAAAAAGGAGCTTACAATAGGAAATGAGGCTGAGGCAAATAAGATCCTCGAAAAGCTCAAAGAAGGTAAGTTTACGGTTACCTCGGTGAAGGAGGAGCCTAAAAAGAGAAATCCTTACGCTCCGTTTACAACATCAAACATGCAGCAGGAGGCCAGCAACAAGCTGAACTTCCCTGCCCGCAAGACCATGATGATTGCGCAGCAGCTCTACGAAGGAGTGAGTATCAAGGGCAGGGGCCTGACGGGTCTTGTTACCTACATCAGAACAGACTCCACGAGAATCTCCGACGAAGCGCGCGCAGCGGCAAAGGAGTTTATCCATAATAATTATGAAATCCAGCCGGACGGCTCGGAAATTAAATACTGGTCAAACAACGTATATAAAAACAAGGGCGGAATCCAAGATGCGCACGAAGCAATCAGACCGTCGGATGTAACCTTAGTTCCCGACGAAATCAAGGATTCGCTCACCGAAGACCAGTACAAGCTCTACAAGCTCATTTGGCTCCGCTTTGTGGCAAGTCAGATGCGCCCGGCAGAGTTTATGAGCATGACCGCAGACATCGAAAACAACGGGTATCTGCTCCGCGCAAACGGCTCGAAGCAGGTGTTTGACGGATATCTTAAGATATACAAGTCCTTTGAGGACGATTCCAAGGACCGCATTCTGCCGGGTCTTGCGGTAGGCGAGGAGCTCACCGCAAAGGAAGTGACAGGCGACCGGAAGTTCACGCAGCCGCCTTCACGCTACACGGAAGCTGCCCTCATCAAGGAGCTCGAGGAAAAGAGCATCGGCAGACCTTCGACATACGCTCCGATTGTAAGTACGCTTACAGAGCGCAGATATGTAAAGAAGGAAAAGAAAACGCTGGTTCCGACCGACCTCGGCTTTGTCGTTACCGATATGATGGAGGAATATTTCAAGGAAATCGTCGATGCCGGCTTTACCGCGGGCATGGAGGAAAAGCTTGATAATATCGAATCCACGGAGGTTAACGCGGATTGGAGAAAGGTCGTTGCCGATTTCTACGGCCCGCTTGAAAAGGAGCTTAAGATAGCCGACGAAAAGATTGAAAAGGTAAAGCTCGAGGATACTCTTACAGGTGAAATGTGCGAGCTTTGCGGAAAGCCTCTTGCAATCAAGCATGGCAGATTCGGCGATTTCATCGCGTGCACGGGCTTCCCGGAATGCAGGAATACGAAAAAAATACAGGTAACAATCGGTGTAAAATGCCCGGATTGTGGTAAAGATATCATTGTAAAAAAGGGTAAGCGCGGCAGAACCTTTTACGGCTGCAGCGGATATCCGGAGTGTAACAAGGTTTACTGGTACAAGCCGACCGAAAAGAAATGCCCGAAATGCGGAGAGCTTTTGGTTCAGCACGCTGTAAAGGACACGAAACTCGAATGCCCGAGAGAGGGCTGCGGCTACAAAGAATAGTGGAGGGGAAATATGGACACAACATTTCATGCAACGACAATAGTTGCTGTCAGAAGGGGACCTGACGATATCTGCATCGGCGGAGACGGCCAGGTAACAATGGGACAGACCACCATCATGAAGCATGGTGCAAAAAAGGTTAGAAAGATTTACAAGAACACGGTAATTTCCGGCTTTGCCGGCTCCGTTGCCGACGCATTCTCACTTACGGAGAAGTTTGAAAGTAAGCTCGAGGAGCATTCCGGCAACTTAAAGCGTGCGGCAGTGGCGCTTGCACAGCTTTGGAGATCTGACAAGGCAATGAGAAACCTCGAGGCACTCATGATCGTGGCCGACAAGGAAAGCCTTCTTGTGATTTCCGGAAACGGTGAGGTTATCGAGCCTGACGAGGATTTCGTAGCAATCGGCTCCGGCGGAAACTATGCTTATGCGGCAGCGAGCGCACTCTTCAACCATACGGACATGACTGCCGAGGAAATCGTGAGAGAGGCACTTCGCATAGCATCAAGCATTTGCGTTTACACCAACACCAACATTTCTGTCGAAAAGCTGTAAACGGGGGGAGAGACAATGGCAAACACATTATATCAGATGACTCCTAAAGAAATAGTTCGGGAGCTTGACAAATACATCATCGGTCAGGACGATGCGAAGAAATCCGTAGCCCTGGCATTAAGAAACAGATATCGCAGATCGCTTCTCTCCGAAAAGATGAGAGAGGAAATAACACCGAAGAACATTCTGATGATGGGACCTACCGGTGTCGGTAAAACCGAGATTGCAAGAAGACTTGCAAAGCTCATGGATGCACCTTTTGTAAAGGTAGAGGCGACCAAGTTCACCGAGGTCGGCTATGTGGGCCGCGATGTTGATTCCATGGTAAGAGACCTGGTGGAGGCATCAATCAGAATTACAAAGCAGGCAAAGCTTGCCGAAAAGTACAACGTAGCTGATGAAATAGCTGAGGAAAAGATCTTGCAGGCAATCATTCCGGGCAAGAACAAGCGCGGAACGACTCCTGCCGGCGGAAACCTGCGTAGCCCGTTCGAGCTTTTGATGGGCAACTATGCAAACTCACAGAAGGCTCAGTACGAGCAGATGAAGGATGAGCGTGAGAACCTGGGACCTGAGGAGATGGACACAGAGCTGGCTCGCGAGCAGGTTCGTAAGCAGCTTCAGGACGGCCTTTTGGAGGAACAGTACATCGAAATCGAGGTCAAGGAGCAGCCAAAGGGAAACTCCATTGATGTCGGCGAAGGCGGCATGATTGCAATCGGCAATATTTTTGGCGATATGATGCCGCAAAAGACAAAGAGAAGAAAAGTAAAGGTAAAGGATGCCAGAAAGATTTTGCGCGAGCAGGAAGCGCAGAACCTCCTCGACATGGATCAGGTTACTGAAGAGGCTCTTCACAATGCCGAACAAAACGGCATCATCTTTATCGACGAAATAGATAAGATTGCGGGTTCGGAGTTTAGATCGGGCGCAGACGTAAGCCGTGAGGGTGTGCAGCGTGACATCCTTCCTATAGTTGAAGGCTGCGTTGTAAACACAAAGTACGGTCCGGTAAAGACAGACCACGTTCTCTTCATAGGAGCGGGTGCCTTCAGTGTTTCAAAGCCGACAGACCTCATTCCGGAACTCCAGGGAAGGTTCCCTATTCGTGTTGAACTTGAGAACCTCACAAAGGAATCCTTTGTGAAGATCCTTACTGTGCCTGAGAACGCTCTTTTAAAGCAGCACAAGGCACTCCTTGAAACCGAGGGGGCTGAGGTTGAGTTTACCGATGATGCGGTTGATGAGATTGCAACCATTTCCTTCCTCATGAACGAGCAGACCGAAAATATCGGTGCGCGCAGACTGCACACCGTTATCGAAAAGCTGCTCGAGGATGTATCCTTTAACATCCCTGAGATGGAAGATAAAAAAATCACAATCGACGCCGAATATGTGAAGAACAAGTTCGAGGAAAAAATCCACGAACAGGATGTTGATAAATACATACTCTAATAGACTTTTATAATATTCACATTTTTACCTTTGCGGGTAATTATTTAGAAAATTAAAAAAATGGTTGCGCTTTCGCTGACAAGCATTTATAATATAATAAAGTGTTGTCGGAGCAAAGCGCTTCATTTTTGGTTAAGAAGATTAGAGGAAAGAGGAGATATTGCAAATGGAAGAATTGTTAAAGAAAGTCCGCAAAATGAACTGGGTGCTCCAGGAAAGCACGACCGGAGCTTTTTCGTTTAACGATCTCTGCGAGATTCTTAGCGAGATTATGGCAGCAAATGTTTACATCACAAGCAGAAACGGTAAAGTTCTCGGCGCGCACTACGAGGACAAACCTAGTGTAACCGCAATCGTAGAGGACGAAGACAAGACACTCAGATTCCCTGAGAACTACAATGACGCTCTTATGGGCATTGACGAAACCACAGCCAATCTGTCGGTTTCCGAATCAAAGAAATTATTCAATTTCGATCACGATAAAAACGAAAATTATCGCACTATCGTTCCTATTATGGGCGGTAAGAAGAGATGGGGTACACTTATCCTGACTCGCGTAAAATCAGCGTTCACAGCAGAAGAGCTCGTGCTTGCCGAATACGGTGCTACTGTTGTGGGTCTTGAAATTATCAGACAGAAATCCATCGAAAAGGAAGAGGAAGAGCGTGAACGCAATGTCGTTCAGATGGCTATCGGCACTCTCTCCTATTCGGAAATCGAGGCTGTTCAGCAAATCTTTGCCGAGCTTAATGCCAAGGAAGGCCTTCTGGTTGCGAGCCGCATAGCGGACCGCTTCGGAATCACCAGATCGGTTATCGTAAATGCCTTAAGAAAGCTTGAATCAGCGGGCGTAATCGAAACCAGATCCCTTGGTATGAAGGGTACGCATATCAGAATCCTCAATGACAAGTTCAACGAGGAGCTGGCAAAGCTTAAATAGCGTTTAGAATGTGAGCCTCCCTTCGCGGGAGGCTTTTTAGAGTGTTTTTTATGATAAAATTTGACGAAAACAACAGAGTAATAGAAACTGACAGCTTCCGTGCGATTTTAGTGGGGCTTTCCATGGGCGAGGATATAAGCTACTCCATGGACGAGCTTGCACTTCTTGCCGAGGCTGCGGAGGGCGAAGTCCTCGGGCAGATGGTACAAAACCTTGAGCGTCCGAACACTGCCACTTACATAGGCAAGGGCAAGGTAGAGGAGCTTTACGAGATGTGCCGTAACATGGAAGCAGACACTGTCATCTTCAACAACGAGCTGTCCGGCATGCAGATAAGAAATCTCGAGGAAGAGCTTGACGTGCGCGTGATCGACCGCACCATACTGATTCTCGATATCTTTGCCATGCGCGCAACAAGCCGCGAGGGTAAGCTCCAGGTAGAGCTTGCTCAGCTTCAGTACCGCATGCCGCGCCTTATGGGGTTTGGCAAGTCTCTTTCAAGGCTCGGCGGTGGCATAGGCACAAGGGGCCCGGGCGAAAAGAAGCTTGAAACCGACCGCAGACATATCGAGCGTCGTATGGATGATATCAAGGCAGAGATTGCGAGCATCAAGACTACCCGTGAAACTCAGCGCGCGCGCCGCGAAAAATCGGAAATTCCGGTTGTGGCGCTGGTGGGATATACAAACTCGGGAAAGTCTGCGCTCATGAACAGACTCCTCACCATGGAGGAAAACGAGGAAAAGTCCGTATTCGAAAAGGACATGCTCTTTGCAACGCTTGATACCTCGCAGAGGCTTATTCACCTTGAGGGCGGGCAGGAGTTTGTTCTGATCGATACCGTAGGCTTTGTAAGCAAGCTCCCGCACCAGCTTGTGAATGCGTTCAAGGCGACGCTTGAAGAGGTAAACTATGCGGATCTGCTGCTCCATGTGGTGGATGCTTCGTTTGAAAACAAGGATTTTCACGTAGAGGTAACCGAAAAGGTGCTTAATGAAATAGGCGCGGGCGACAGAGAAAAGATTATTGTGTATAACAAAATCGATCTTTGCGGGGATACTGCAGGCACTGAGGCCGATGCATTCCCCGAGGCAGACATCTGCATTTCGGCAAAGTACGGAACAAATCTTGACAAGCTGATGGAGATGATAAAGGTTCACATCTATGCGGGCAACAGGACCGTAAAGCTGCTTCTGCCATACGATCGCGGAGATATAGTAAATTACCTTAGGGAGCGCGGGAGCCTGCGGGATATCGCTTACGAGGCGGAGGGCACCGTTGTGACTGCAGAGGTCGGGGAAGCCGACTACGGGCGCCTCTCAAAATATGAAACAGAGTAGAAAGACAGAGAAAGAATGAAAACTGTTCTAGGCCGCGGATGCGCGGAACAGACAATTGAAAAATCGAGGTTTATCGCCTATGTGGCGCCTGCAAAGACGCGTGAAGAGGCGGAGGAGTTCATCGCCGAAATCAGGGCGAAGCATCGCGACGCCACGCACAATGTGCCGGCGATGGTTATCGGCGACCGCATGCAGATTCAGTGGGGAAGCGATGACGGCGAGCCGGGCGGCACCAGCGGGACGCCTATGGCACAGCTTCTCGCAAAGGAGGGCATAACCGATGTGGTCGTAGTGGTAACGCGCTACTTCGGCGGCATAAAGCTTGGCCCGGGCGGACTGGTGCGCGCCTATACCGGGAGCTGCAAGCTTGGCCTTGAGGCGGCGGGAGTGTGCGAAATCCGCGAGATGACGGTGCTTACATGTGAGGTGGATTACAGCTATCTGGCAAAGATCCAGAGCATGGCACGGACTGCAAATGAGGCTGCCTCGGACCCCGGAACGTTCGCAATCGAGGAGATTTCCTATACGGACAAGGTAAGACTTAAGCTCATCTGCGGAAAGGATTCGGCGGAGGCCGTTAGGTCCATGCTTTTGAACCTGACAGGCGGTACAGTGGCGGTTATTTCCGAGGAATCTGCGCAGCACAAAATCCCGATTTAAATTGTGGAATTTTTACAAAAAACTTAGCCACTTTTTTCGCGAAAAACATTGACAGTTTCGCGCTGTTGTGATAATATAATTTTCGGTCACTCAAAGAAGCGGCTGTGTTTTGCGGAGTAGCTCAATGGTGGAGCAGGCGGCTGTTAACCGCAAGGTCGAGGGTTCGAGCCCCTCCTCCGCAGCCAAGTTAAAAAATAAGTACGAATTGTACTTGACATATCAGACAATTTACTGTATACTACATAAATGTGTCGGGTAGTTATTAACCGACGAAAAGTTGGGGGTTTAGCTCAGCTGGGAGAGCATCTGCCTTACAAGCAGGGGGTCATAGGTTCGAGCCCTATAACCCCCACCAACAAGTACATGGCCTGGTAGTTCAGTTGGTTAGAATGCCAGCCTGTCACGCTGGAGGTCACCGGTTCGAGCCCGGTTCAGGTCGCCAATTTTTTTCAAACTGCTTAGTATGCTGGTGTGGCTCAACGGTAGAGCAGCTGATTTGTAATCAGCAGGTTGGGGGTTCGATTCCCTCCACCAGCTCCAAAGATTTCTATCACGGATCGAACACACATCAGTAAATTGAATATTTCGAGGGATTCCCGAGTGGCCAAAGGGGGCGGACTGTAAATCCGTTAGCTAAGCTTTCGATGGTTCGAATCCATCTCCCTCGACCAA
>JAEEGU010000117.1 GCA_016280485.1 Bacillota bacterium
TGCACCTTGCCTTTACAGCATACTCGGCGAAATCGAAAGAGAGTACAAGCCTGACGATATCAGCGTTACCGAAAACATCGCAATCGTTGCGGCCGTAGGTCGTAGGATGGCACAGAGACTCGGTACATCCGGTAAGATTTTTGCAACGCTGGGCGAAAACGGGGTTAATATTCGTATGATTTCCCAGGGCCCGGATGAGCTGAACATCATAGTCGGAGTCGAGGGCAAGGACTTTGAGCATGCTATCCAGGTACTTTACGACAATTTCGTAAAGTAGGCTTGCAGGCTTGTTAAAATGTCCTGTGGCTTTGTCAGGCTGCGCGTTTGGGTGCTCACGTACTGCGTGTACGCTCCGCTCCCAAACTCTTGCCTTTCGCGCCACAGAACATTTTTCCTGCGCCTGATTGGTTTAAAAAGGCGACAAAAAGGCGACAAGAGAGAAAGGAGTTACATATTATGAAAACATACAAGGTTGGTATCCTCGGTGCGACGGGCGCCGTAGGCAGAGAGATGATGAAGATTTTGGAGGAGAGAAAGTTTCCTGTGGAGGAGCTGAGACTTCTTGCGAGTGCAAACTCCGCAGGTAAAAAGCTCAGTTTTGAGGGAAAGGAAGTTACCGTGCAGGAGGCAAAGGATGATGCCTTTGGCGGACTTGACATAGTGCTCGGTGCAGCCGAAAACGATATCGCGGAAAAGTTCGCTCCCGCAATCAAAAAGAGCGGAGCTGTATTTATCGACAATTCCTCCGCATTCAGAATGGATCCGGATGTACCTCTCGTGGTTCCGGAAATCAATCCTGAGGATGCAAAGAAGCACAGCGGAATAATTGCAAATCCAAACTGCACCACAATCATCACATGCGTTGCGGTTAATGCGTTAAACAGCCTAAGCCCTATAAAGGACATGATTGCGAGCACCTACCAGGCGGTATCCGGTGCGGGTGCAGGCGGTCCAATCGAGCTCATGGAAGAGGTAGAGGCTCTTTCAAAGGGCGGCAAGGTACAGCCAAAGGTGTTCTCGCACCAGATTGCTTATAACCTCATTCCGCAAATCGGCGGAGAAAAGTTTGACGGCTACACATCCGAGGAAATGAAGCTTCAGAATGAAGGCAGAAAGATAATGCACCTTCCTGAAATGAACGTAAGCTGCACCTGTGTGCGCGTTCCTGTTGTTCGCAGCCACTCAATTTCGGTTCTGGTTCACACGGAAAAGCCTATTACCGTAGAGCAGGCAAGAGAAGTGATTTCAAAGGCTCCGGGCTGCAAGCTCGTGGATGACCTTGCAAACCGCGTATATCCTATGCCTCTTGATACATCCGATCAGGATATCGTGTTTGTCGGACGTATTCGTCGCGACCTCATTTCCGAAAACGGACTTAACATCTGGTGCTGCGGCGACCAGGTAAGAAAGGGTGCGGCTACAAATGCCGTTCAGATAGCTGAAATCTTGATTAAATAGAGCGTAAAAACATGAAATATATCAGTACGAGAAACAAAAATATACAAAGCGACGGAATTCACGCCGTTCTTTCGGGCATGGCACCGGACGGCGGTCTTTTCCTGCCCGAAAGCTTTGATGATATAGCTTTCGATTGGGAAAAGGCTGTTAAAGCGGGCAGCACGACAGAAATCGCAGAAGCTGTGATAGGCTCAATCTTACCTGACTTTGAAGACATGCACGGTCTTGTGAAAAAGGCCTACAGCGGAAGGTTCGAAACAGAAGAGCTTACGCCTCTTGTAGGCGTGGGCGAAAGGTATGTCCTCGAGCTGTTCAAAGGCCCGACCTCGGCATTTAAGGACGTCGCACTTTCCATGCTGCCTCAGCTGATGCAGGCGGCAAAGCGCCAGACAGGCGATGAGAGCCGGACCATGATACTTACGGCAACCTCGGGTGACACCGGAAAAGCGGCGCTTGAGGGCTTTCACGATGTGCCGGGCGTGGGCATCATTGTATTCTTCCCATACGGCGGAGTGAGCGAGGTTCAGAGGCTTCAGATGGTGACGCAGGCCGGTGGCAATGTGCACGTCTGCGCGATCAGAGGCAATTTCGACGATGCTCAGACCGCGGTTAAAAAGGTGTTCGAGCTTGGAGCAAATGATGCGGGGTTTAAGGCTGACCTTGCGGCGGCAAAAACCAACCTTTCAAGCGCAAACTCCATCAACATAGGGCGCCTTGCACCGCAGCTTACATATTATTTCAAGGCTTATGCGGACCTCTTAAAGCAGGGCAGAATAAAGCTTGGAGACAAGGTTGATTTTTCGGTGCCTACGGGCAATTTCGGAGATATCCTGGCGGGCTATTTTGCAAAAGTCTTAGGCCTGCCTATCGGCAAGCTCATCTGCGCATCAAATGCGAATAACGTTCTGACCGATTTCCTAAGGACGGGCGTTTACAACAAAAGGAGACCTTTCATAAAGACTACGTCTCCGTCGATGGACATTCTGGTTTCGAGCAATCTCGAGAGAATGCTCTACCTTGCCGGCGGCGGCGATACCGCAGCTGTGGCAGGCTGGATGGAAGATTTAAAGACAAAGGGCGAATACCGTGTAAGCGGCAAGGCTCTTGAAAATCTCCGGGATACCTACTATGCGGCATACTGCGATGACACCGAGACTGCAAGTACGATAGCAAAGGTTTTCAAAAGCCATAACTATGTTTGCGATACTCATACTGCAGTTGCATGGAATGCGGCGGAGAAGTACGCTGCGGAAGCAGGCGGCAATACACCTATGGTCGTGCTTTCCACAGCAAGCCCGTACAAGTTCCCTCTCGCAGTGCTTTCGGCAATCGAGGGGAAAGAGCCTGCATGCGATGAGTTTGCGGCAATGGAGAAAATCTCGGCCCTTAGCGGCACGAAGATTCCGGCAGGCTTAGCGGGCCTCAGAGAGAAAGAAATCTTACACAAAGATGTGATAGAAAAGGACGAAATAACAGACTACGTTCTTTCGAAAATAAAGGGATAAAGGAGAAGGCAAATTGGAAAAGAAAAGTGCAAAGATCAGAGTACCGGCAACCACGGCTAATCTGGGTCCGGGCTTTGACAGCTTCGGTATGGCGTTAAAGCTGTACAATTACATAACGGTGGAGCTCACCGAAAACGATGAGCTTACCTTCAAAAATGTTAGCAAGGAATACTGTACAAACGACAATCTCGTATATCAGGGCTACAGGGCGGCTATGGAATATATGAAGATCCCCTGTGAAGAGGGACTTTGTATACAGATAGAGCACCAAATCCCTATCTGCAGGGGTCTTGGCAGCTCTGCGGCGCTCTTGGTGGCGGGAGTAAAGGCGGCAAGCGAGCTTCACGGCGGAGCTCTTTCGGATGAAGAAATCATAGTAATTGCGACAAAAATAGAGGGACATCCGGACAATATCGCAGCAGCGGTAAAGGGAGGACTCAACGCTTCCATGATGGAAGAAGGAAAAGCCTATACGGTAAGGTACGATGTGCACGACAGCATCCACTGCGTTGCGGTTGTTCCGGACTTCCAGCTCTCTACGGAGCTTTCGAGAAGCGTGCTGCCAAAGCAGCTCGACTATCCAAGCGCGGTTTACAATATTTCACACGGTGCGGTGCTTTTAAAGGCAATGGAGATGGGCGATGAAGAGCTCATCGATGCGGCACTTCGCGACAGGCTCCATCAGGACTACAGAAAGTCGCTTATTCCGGGCTACGAGACGGCTGAAAAGGCGGCAAGAGAGCTTGGCATCATAACCTATGCCTTAAGCGGTGCGGGTCCTACGCAGCTTGTTCTCACAAAGCAGGATAGCGTTGATTTTGCGGCAAAGCTGATCGGAAAAATAGCGGGAGAGCTCCCGAATTGGAAGGTCATAGCCGTTGATATCGATACGGAGGGTGCGGTAGCACTTTAGCTTAAAAAAAGAAGAGGGAAAGCAATGATTGTATTTCAGTCAATCGACAACTTTTTTTTACAGATGAGCAGTAATTTCGGCGGTACGGGCTTTTCGGCCGTGCTTTTCAAGCTGATCGTTGCGACGGTGCTTAGCGGCGTAATCGGCCTCGAGCGTGGCTCGAGGCGTCAGACTGCGGGCTTTAGAACATACATACTGGTCTGCATCGGTGCCTGCATTGCTATGATGACCGACCAGTACATCGTCGAGTTTATCAGCTTCAGAGCTGACCCGGCGCGTCTCGGAGCGCAGGTTATCACAGGCGTGGGCTTCCTCGGTGCCGGCACAATCGTGCTGGCGGGACGTCACGTTGTAGGACTTACGACTGCTGCGGGACTTTGGGCGAGCGCGTGCCTTGGGCTTGCGGTAGGTATTGGCTACTATTCCGCGGCGTTCATCGCAGCGCTTCTGATTCTCGTAGTGCTTGCATTTCTGCCAAAGCTCGAGGACAAGGTTTTACGCGAGAGCAGGGTATATACCTTCCACATAGAGCTTGACGATGCGCGGAAATATATGGAGTACATCGCGACCTTAAAGAAGGCGGGCATAAACGTCAGAAAGAATACAATCAGCAAGACCCCGGCACTGGTTGAGGGCGGCATAAGCTTCAGAGTTATGCTGGACCGTCCGGACAAGATGAAGCCGGAGGAAATGATAGATATACTTAACGGGTTTGACGGAATCTATTTGCTTGAGGATCTCTAAAAATGTATAAAGAAATACGAAACAAAAAGGACAGACTCAAATCGCGCATGCCTTTTAACGCGGCGCTCACGGCGGACATCGCAAGGATGAACCTGGAGGATATGCTCTATACGGGGCTGAGGCTTTCGGGCTCGGAGCTTTCGCGCGAAAATGTGCGCGCAATGCTTGCGGGTGAGGTGGTTCGCGAGGCCACCGTTTACGAGCACGTGGCGATGGAAAGATATCGCGAGCTTTTGAAAGAAATGATAAATCTTTCGGAAATGCAAAGCTCACTGAATCTCGAAACACTGCTGCATTTCTACTGCATCCTGACGGATTCCGATACGGCTGAAAACGTTTATCGCAGAAACGATCCGGTGGTTTACGAGCTTTCCTACAATCCTCCGGATTTCTTGGATGTGCCGGAACAGATGGACATTCTGATGAAATGGATGGCGCGCGAAAACAGCGAGAGCGAGAGCGAATTTGAGGGAAACGAGCTTTTAAGGGCGGCACATTTCCACTGCAGACTCATTGAAATTTACCCTTTCAAGGAGGGAAACAGAGATATTGCGCGTATCGGTCTTTATTACTACATGATGTCAAAGGGCTATCCGGTATTCAGCTTTAATTTCAGCGAAAGCGAATACAATTCAGCCATTGCGGCTTATCTGAAAAGAGATGATATTATGCCGCTTTACAGCGGCCTTGAGCGTTCGCTTTTCAACAAGCTCGACATGCTGGAAATGATGACGACAGGAGAAAAAGAGGATTGAATTACGACAGACTGAAAATGATGCTTCTGGACAGGCTGGGTCCCGATGCGGTAATAGAAAACGCGGATATGAGGGACTACACATCCTTTAGGGCAGGCGGGAAGGCAAAGCTTCTCGTAATCCCGGAGGATATGGAAGAGCTCAGATATACGCTTTATATGCTTGGAAGGGCAGGCGACTGCAGTGAATGCGGCGGCTGCCTGTCTTGCGGTGGCTGCGGCGGCTGCGAGGGAGCGGACGTGGTTAAAAACGAAGATCCTGTGGAATATATGATTATAGGAAACGGTAGTAATGTCTTAGTCCGCGACGGCGGCTTTGACGGGGTGATTGTGCGCCTCGGAGATGGCTTTGACTATGTCAGGGCTGAAGCTGACGGCACAGTCGTTGCCGGTGGGGCTACCTTGCTTTCAAGTGTGGCGGCAGCTGCTCTTAAAGCGGGACTTACGGGCTTTGAGTTCGCAAGCGGCATACCGGGCAGCGTGGGCGGAGCCTGCTTCATGAATGCGGGCGCCTACGGCGGAGAGATGAAGGACGTTCTTGTGAACGTTACCGTAATCTCAAAGGACGGGACAATCGAAAGGCTGCTTCCTGTCTCGGAGCTTGAGCTTGGTTACAGAACGAGCGTCTTCGAAAAGAGCGGGGATATCGTTGTAAAGGCTGAGTACAGGCTTAGCCCGGGAGACAAAACTGAAATAGAGAAAAAGATGCGCGAGCTGCGCCAAAAGAGAAACGAAAAACAGCCGGTGAACCTGCCGAGTGCGGGCAGCTTTTTCAAGCGTCCCGAGGGTCACTTTGCGGGAGCGCTCATTGAGGGTGCGGGGCTTAAGGGCCTTTCTGTCGGCGGAGCCAGAGTTTCGCCGCTTCATGCGGGCTTTATCGTAAACGAGGGTGGAGCGACGTGCACAGATATTGAGAGCCTGATGAGACTTGTACAGAATACCGTGGAAAAGGAAACGGGAGTAAGGCTCGAACCGGAGGTCAGAATTATTGGGAAAGGAAATAAAAATTAAGTTCAGCGGTTATGAATACGAGGGCTACCGCGTATTTTGGGATATTCACACACATACAACATACAGCCACGGTAAAGGCAGCATAAAGGACAACGTGAATGCGGCACTTGCCCTGGGACTGGAGGAGATAGCCATAACGGACCACGGTCCCGGGCATCTTACTTATGGCATTGACAAGGCGAAAATCCCTGAAATGCGTGCAGAAATCGACAGACTTTCCGCGCTCCATCCGGAGATAAGGATACGCCTCGGAGTGGAGGCGAATATCACGATGGTGGGGAATCATCTCGACATTGCGCCGGAGGAGTTCAAGGATTACGATTATGTCCACGCCGGATATCACTACGGCATAAGGGACGGAAATTGCCTTAAGAACTTCGCGAATTGGATGCTGCCGGGGAATCTGTTTGGGCGCGAGCTTTTGCGGGCAAACACAGAAATGACGGTTGCGGCGCTTCACGAAAACGATATAAGGATATTGACGCATCCGGGTGACAAGGGACCGTTTGATATGGACGAGCTTGCGAGAGCATGCGCGGAAACGGATACACTGATGGAAATCAGCACATGGCACAGCCATCTGACCGTACCGGAGCTTAAGATATGCAAAAAATATGATGTGAAATTTGTAATTTCAAGCGATGCTCACGTGCCGGGGCGTGTGGGTGATGCAGCGGGTGCGATTAAGCGCGCCTTTATAGCGGGAATTGAACCGGAAAGAATAGTAAATATCAGAAAGGAAAAGCAATGAAGGTTGTAATTGTGACAGGTCTGTCGGGAGCGGGAAAAACCCAGGCGATAAACTGCTTAGAGGATATGGGCTACTATTGCATAGACAACATGCCTCCGGCACTGATCGGCAATTTCATAGAGCTGCTTGACGGCGGTGTAAGCCAGGGCGAGATTGAAAAGGTTGCGCTCGTAATCGATGTACGTGCAGGTGCATTTTTCGCAAATGCCGACGATATCATCGCAGGGCTTAAAAAAACCGGCTCGGATTCAAAGCTTATTTTCCTCGAGGCGAGCAATGAGGTGCTCGTCCGCCGTTATAACGAGACCAGACGCAGCCATCCTCTGTCCGATTCGGGTAACCCGATGAAGGGTATCGAAAAGGAGAGAAAGATGATGGAGCCTGTAAGGAAGCTTGCAGATGTGGTAATCGATACCTCAAGCATGAAATCCAGCAGGCTCAAACAGGAGATTCGCGGCTTTATCGAGGGCGGCGAGGCAACGAAAAACTTCGTAATAAATATCACATCCTTTGGCTTCAAGCATGGAATCCCGCAGGAGGCGGATTTCATTTTCGATGTGAGATTCATTCCGAATCCTTTCTATGTTGCGAGCCTCAAAAAGCTTACCGGCAACAATAAAAAGGTGCAAAACTATGTGCTCAAATTTCCTGAGACAAAGGAATTTATAGAAACCCTGGACAAGATGATAAGCGATATGATTCCATGCTATATCCGCGAGGGAAAGTATCACTTAAATATCGCCTTCGGATGTACCGGCGGACAGCACCGCTCGGTAACCATGGCAAATGTGTTTGCTGAGAGATTTAAGCGTAGCGGCGTTCATGTCACACTGGAGCACAGAGAACTTGAATAAGAAAAAACCGGCTGAAAAAGCCGGTTTTTTTAATTAAAGATTGGTTGCCATTTCCAAAAGCTTTTGCAGCCGGTGATTGAGTCCCGATTTTTTCATCGGAGGGTCCATCATATCGGCTAGCTCCTGAAGCGTGGCATGCGGATGGTTAAGGCGAAGCTCAGCAACATCTCGGAGCTTGTCCGGGATGCCCTGCATGCCTCTGGCCTCCACAAGCTTTTCGATTGCTGCGATCTGCCTTTCGGCGGCATTCAGGGTTTTATCCATGTTTGCGTTATCGCAGTTCGAAATGCGGTTTGCCCTGTTGCGGGCTTCCTTTACCATGCGGATTTCCTCGAGCTTGAAGAACTGGTTGTTCGCA
>JAEEGU010000118.1 GCA_016280485.1 Bacillota bacterium
AAGGTCGCTGTTCTTTTTCATTTCCGACACATAGCGGTCGTAGAGGAGGTAAAAAAGCTCCTTCGGTGTACCCTTAACCCCATATTCTGCAGCATCCTCCTCTGTAGGAATCCAAAGTGCAAAGAACTGTCCGAGCGCTCCGCCCCTTTTTAACTTCATCAGGTCAATGTGCAGATCGTTTTCTCTGAGCCCGCAATCCTTTACAACACACTCCAGTATAGTATCACAATGCATATCTAAAATTTTCATTGGTTTACCTCCTTTTTATGTTAAAACATTACTATCAATCGGGGCAAAAGTCAAGATGCCAGTCCCCTTGACGAAACCGGCAAATTATTATAGTATAGAGGGGCGCAAAACATAAAAAAACATGTTTTGCTTTTTGTACAAAATCTTTAAGAGAATTTGAGCTAAAATAAGGGGAACAGAAAATGGTAAACAAAAATAAAGTCACAATTGTAGCTATTGTGGCACTTTTTATGGCGCTTTGCTTTTCAGCGTGCTCGGGGACGGCCCCCGGCAGTAGCAATCAGGTTGCTTCCTATGAAGCGTATGGCACTTACAACGAGCTGCCGGATAAAACAAAGGACCCGTTCTTGTGCGACTATGTCGCTTCCGACGGGGAGAACGCTTACTACGTCGATAAAGCCGGCAGAGTGGTTCAAATGCCCTTGTCAAAGCTGACGGGGGACGCGGCAGCAAGTATCTCTGATGCGACAGATTTTTATCGGCTGCCGATTAGCAGCTATACCGAAAGCTACGTCCCACCGATTTTCTTTGAACTGTGCGGACACAAATATTTCCTTTGCGACACCGGTGGAGTAATGGGCTCATCCTGTACAGTAGAGCTTACGAAATCCGGCTTCAAGGAAGTCACAACTTCGAGGATGGCGCACTTTGATTTCGGCGGTGAAAACGTGTTTGAATTTTACGCCGGAGCCGCACCCGCTGCGAACAATCTGTACAAACTCGGACACGAAAATATCGGCGAACCGAATTTCCTCTACGGTTGGAACTGGAGCGAGGATGGAGACGGCAGCGGTGGCGGTGCGCAAGACTACATTTTTGGAAAAGCACCGGCTCAGAATCTCTACTACGATGGCGAAAACTATCTCTATGTTTTAGCCTTTGATCAAACCGAAACCAAGGGGGAAAGGCCCACAGTGGGGGACTTTCTCAAAAACGGCATCTACTGCGTAGACCTGCGGAACAACGAAACAACCCGCATAAGCCCGAAAGGTGCACGAACGGAAAGCTTCATGGTAGACGATGCCACTCTCTTTTTTGCGGCCGACGATAAGTATTACTCTTACTTCACCCCGGCAGGCTGGCTTTCAGAAATCCCCACGCCGGAAGAGCCTCTTGACGCTTATGCGGTGCTCGGCGGGAGGCTGTACGGTGTGACGGGTTACGAGCAGGGCTGGGAGGTAAGCACTGCAATCCTGAATCTTGTGGAAGATGGCGAGCTGTTTCCGATAGAGGAAACTTATCGCTGGAGAGAGATGGATATAAAGAAGGATCAGATTAGGGAAGAAAAGTTCCTAATAATAGCCTGTGATGACAGCGAGGACACGCCATACACCCTTGTGGTTATAGATGAATGTAACAATATCGTACTGAAAAACAGCGATGTTGCAGATCCAAAATCAACCACAGTTAAAAACCGCATCTTGTATTATTACGACAAAAAAACCGAACGCATTTGCAGCGTTGCACTGTAATAAAAAAGGTGGTTATCTGACCACCCTTTTTTATGCTACGGGAAAGAGCGCCCTTGTTTAATTAATTGTCTTACCAACTGTTAAATGCCCTATCTATGACTAATTGGCGGGTTGCCCGCCTATTAGTCATAAATCACTATTTTATATCTCTTTTACAAGCCGGCGGTTGTCGGCCGGGGCCCAGGCGAAGCCTTCGCTCTGGTAGAAAGCCGGGTTTACCGGCGTCATTACGTAGACGCGGCTGCCGCCGAGCTTTTTAACCTCGTCGACGGTCTTTTTGAGGAGCATTGCGCCAAGCTTTTTGCCGCGCGCTTCCTCGGTCAGTGCGATTCCGCCAAAATAAAACTCGCCTTCGTGCTGCGTGAGGGCAACACCACCAATCAGCGTTTCGGTCGGACCTTTAAGGTCCGGCTTTTCTTCTGTGGTCATGCCCGCAGGGCAGCTCCTCTTGCTCTGTATTGACTTTATCGCAAAGGCTGCGACAATCTCGTAGCCGTCACCGCTGCCGTCCGCCTTCATTCCAAAGGGCGTCAGGTTGTAGCGGTAAAACAAATCGTATATTTCCTTGTATCTTTCCTGTTTCTGCGGTACGCGCTCGAGTCTGTACATCGGCTTGCCGTGTGAACAGCCGCTGCAGCCCTGCGCGCAAAACTTTTCGGTTGCCATCTGCAATTCCTTCCTTTACGGTTTTTCGTGTCCCCACACCCCTACCAAAGAATAATAAATCATCTGCGGAAAAAATGCAAACACCGTTTTATTTTCACCTAATTACTGATATAATATAGAGTGGGTGTGCCGAGCAGCGCATCTCCACAAAGGTCCGACCGGCAGCCGGCAAAAATACCGGCAAAGCTACAGAAAAAGGCGGGCGAAAGCGGACTAAAGAAAGGAAACAGAAAAGTGAGCAAGATAATCAGAGGCTACTGGGACTGCAGCTCCTGTGACACAAAGGGCATCAGAGGCGATGTTCGTAACTGCCCGGGCTGCGGTAAGCCACGTGGCGACGACGTAAAATTCTACATCAAGGACAAGGAATACCTCTCCGACGAGGAAGCCGCAAAGGTTTCCCACGAAGCGGACTGGTTTTGCGAATACTGCGGCGCATTGAATGCCGCAAGCGAGACGAAGTGCAAGGGCTGCGGCGCCGAAAAGGCGGCAAGCGACAAGGACTACCACGATCTGCGCAGAGAGGAGCAGGCAAAGGCTGACGCAGCTGCGGCAAAGAAGGCTGCCCGCGACAACGCGGCACTCGAGGCACAGCGCGCACAGGCAAAGAAAAAGCGCCTCATTGGCTTCGGTATCGCGGCGGTAGCAATCATCGCAATCCTGATGGCAATCTTCATGCCGAAGACATCGGATGCGACTGTAACACAGGTTGCATGGGAGCGCTCGATTGCGATTGAACAGTATCAGAATGTAGAGGAGAGCGATTGGGAGCTGCCTGAGGGCGCGAACCTTCACGAAAAAAAGAATGAGGTTCACCACTATGACCAGGTGCTCGACCACTACGAGACAGAATATGTTGAAAAGACACGCGAAGTAATCGACCACTACGAGACGGTTTACGAATACGAGGACCTCGGAAACGGCAATTTTGAAGAGGTTTCGCACGAGGAGCCGGTTTACGTAACAGAGACCTACACAGAAGAGGTCGAAACGCCTGTCTACAGAGATAAACCTGTTTACCAGACGAAATACTATTATGACATAGACAAGTGGGTAGAGGTTCGCACCTCCGACTCGAGCGGCAAAGACCACAATCCAAAGTGGAACGAGCCGACGCTCGCAAGTGACGAGCGCGAAGGCACCCGCACCGGAGTCTACACCATCACCGTAGAGATGAAAAAGGGCAAGGCTTCGGTCTACGAACTTGAAGAGTCCGCATGGAACGGTGTAGAGGTCGGCGATTCGCTTGAAATCAAGCAGCACCACGACGGTGCGGCCGAAATCAAGCTGCCGGGCGGCGAAACAATCCAGGCTACCCGCATCGGAGAGTAAATGAGGTGCTAAATGCTTCAAAGATTTATGGGAGTCGCGGAAATCGCGGTTTCGATATACTTCATAGTCCGGGTTGCGACGCACACACTGACGACCCGCGACATGCTGACGTTCGCCGCGGTGACGTTCCTGTTTTGCATAGCGCTCGCGCACTACAATCAGAAGACCCGCGAAGAACGCTCAAGGCGGCGCAAGGAAAACTTCCGGATGAAGTACGACAAGCGCAAGGCGGCCACGATGCGCCAAAAGCTTGAGGACGAAAAGGAAGCGGCACTGCGCGATGGGGGCGAGGACGAGTACACGACCCACCCCATCAATGTGCAGGAATATGCGAACAAGCTGTACAAGGGCGAAATCGGCATAGAAGACCTGCCGGAAACGCGCAGCCGCGCAGCAATGGAGAATAAAAGTGAGGAGTAGGGAAAACCAGAGGTGACAAAAATGGACAACGAAAAGAAAAACGAAAGAAACGTAAAAATGATCGCAGTCCGCGTACTCGCGGCGCTGCTCGCAGTGCTGACAATCTTCGGCATGGCGCCGGTTCTGCCGGGTGCGGCCTTTGACGGCGCCGGCCTTGCAGGTGCCCTTGGTACAGGAAGTGCGGTTTACGCAGAGACCACTGCTTCTGCGATAACGTTCACTGACCTTACCGGCCACTGGGCGGCAGACATCATAAAGGAGGCGGCGAGCCGCGGGCTTGTGAAGGGCTATCAGCAGTACGACGGCACCTACCAGTACAAGCCGGACTTCCTCATGAACAGGCAGGAATTCTTCACGCTGGTTACGAACATTTTGAGCGTGCAGCCTGACACGGCGGGCGTTGACGTTACAAAGTTCTGCGACGTACTGCCAAACGAGTGGTATGCAACCACCGTTGCAAAGGCAGTTGCGGCGGGCATCACGGACGGCACGACCACAGTTGAAAAGGACGGATATGCAAGCTTCGGAATCAACCTCATGATCACTCGTCAGGAGGCAGCGAAAATCGTATCCTCCGTCATCGATCCGAACAAGACTCTGACCTACGACGAAATGGCCGCAGGCGAGCAGAAATACGAAGCCATCACCGACCGCAGCAAAATAGCAAGCTGGGCGACAGACCACGTTAAAAAGGTCTTTGTTCGCGGCTATATGCAGGGTGATGACACAAAAGCGTTCAACCCGACAAACGCACTCACAAGAGCCGAGGCGGCTACACTCCTCCTCAACGTTGTGAAAAAGGAAAGCCGCATCCTCGGACCAAAGCAGGATGCAAGCAGCGTTCCGGTAACGACTACTCCGGCGGTGACCACGGGCTCCGCAACCACAGGCACGGGCATCACAGACACACCGAGCACCACAAAGGTTGACCTCGACAGCATCCTCAAGATCAAGGATGTAGAGCTTAAGACGAGCAAGGTTGACGGCAGCGATGTCGGCTGCAAAAAGGAACACTCCACCACGGAGGGTGCTTTCACGCACGGCCGCGGCACACGTTCCGACCCATATGTAGTAGAGACAGAGGCGCAGCTTAATCACATAAGAGAGCATATCGGTGAGGGCGCATACTTCATTCTGGACGGCGACATTCGCGTTAACAGCGATTTCGCGCTTGAAAAGGGTAAGAATAAAAACTCCGATATCGACAAGGATGCGGATGCCTGGAAGGACGGCAACTGGCGCTCCATCGGAACAAAGCAAAAGCCTTTCGACGGATGCTTTGACGGAAACGGCTATTCTATCATCGGGCTCGACGTTCGCACGACGAACCAGTATTCGGGTCTCTTCGGATATATAAACAAGGATGCAAGCATTGAAAACCTCAGCCTGAAGGCATGCACAATCTCAGGCGGCCAGTACACCGGTGGCGTTGCGGGCTTTAGCGAAGGCATCATCACAAACTGTGTAATCGAAAAGAACACCGAGGTGAGCGGCACTTCGTACACCGGCGGCGTTGTGGGATACAGCAAGATTGAAATAAAGAGCTGCCAGAACAAGGGTGTTGTCAAGGGCACACAGATTGCAACAGGCGGCATCGCAGGCTATGTGATGGCCGAGGGCACAATCACCGCCTGCATCAATGACGGTGATGTCAGCGGCGTTCAGAAGGTCGGCGGCATTGTCGGCAACCTCTCGGGATTTGGCAAGGAGACAGTGCTTAAGGAATGCTTAAACCGCGGAACGGTAACCGGCAAGGGCTACAACGCAGGCGGCCTCGTGGGCATGACTGACGGCGGCAGCTCGGATGTAGCTGTCCAGAACTGCGTAAATGACGGCGAGGTAAAGGGTACCGGTGTTAACGGCGGTATCGCAGGCGAAATAGACGATGATACGCAGATTACTTACTGCTATAACATAGGAACTGTAGAGGGTAACGGCGCAGGCGGCCTCGTGGGTACAAACGGCGGTCGCGTAAGCTTCTCCGTGAATACGGGAAAGATTAACGGCAAGAGCTATGCGGGCGGCCTCATCGGTTCGCAGGTCGACGAGGGACTGCTGATGCAGTGCTATAACGACGGCTATGTTTATTCCGACAACCGCGCAGGCGGCCTGGTGGGCGAAAGCGAAGCAAAGATTCGCAACTGCTACAACACCGGAAAGGTAGAATCGGCATACTATGCAGGCGGCCTTGTTGGACTTAACAGATCGGGCGTTTACTATTCCTACAATGTAGGCAAGGTTGTTGCCGATATGGCGGGCCAGCTTGCGGGTTCAAACCGCGGCTCGTTCAACTACTGCTTCTTCTCGAAGACTAACGGCGACACCGCAGTTTACGAAAAGGAATCGACATCAAAGCTCGAAAAGAGCTATGGCCTGACAGAATCTCAGCTGCAGGGCAGCGAGGAGATTTCGTTCTCGGCAAAGGAAAAGTACAAGCTGATAGAGCTCTTCAACAAGGAGTACGGAAAGGATGCCTGGGAGACCCAGAAGGGCTGGGCTTATCCGGGAATCATCGGACTCACGCGCATCTAGAATTAGAAAAGCCGGTTTGTGAGCCGGCGCAACTGAAGATTTAGAGAATAGTTGACTCCAAATGCAGAAAACGCAAATGGAGTCAACTTTTTTTATACCGCTATTGAAGTTTCGTGAATTTATAGGTGTAGGTCTGGGTATCCTGATTGGAGGTTACGGTGACCGTTACTGTAGTTTCTGTTGCGGAAAGAGGGATGCTACCCGAGAGAGCACCTGTACCACTGCTTGTACCGGACATCGGGCTGCATTTAATTACAGCATTCGGATCGCTCGAAGTAAATGTTGCTGTTATAGCTGAAGTCGATGCCGAAACGAAATATGTTCCACTATCGAGCTTGCCGAGCGTTCCGCCAAAGCTTGCCTCTGAAAGCGCCGCATTGCCGCTTACCTTTACGCTCAGCTTGTAGGTAGTGTCAATCTTGTTTGCGCCGGTGAGCTTAATGCTGATCACCTTGTTGGATGAAAGGCTCGTAATCGGAACGTTTATCTTTATCGTGCCGGCCTTTGAAGCCGCTGTGAACGAAGAGCCGCCGCCAAGATCATAGCTTACGGTATCGGTTGCTGCGCTCGGATTTACCGTAAGCACAAAGCCGTGCGAACCGTAAGGAAGCGTTGCCGTATAAGCAGTTTCGCTGCCGGAGGTGCCAACACTTACCGCAGAGCCTACGTTTGTGCCGACTCCGCCGCTTGCCGCTTCGCCGGAAGCTGTCACGCCGTCAACGCCCTGCAGTACGAACGAGCTTGCCGCCGCCACATCCTTTGTCACGGTCACAGCCGCCGTTTTGATCGCGGTTACCTTGGAGCCGCTGTAGATGTAAGCGTAAACCTTGTACTGCTCGCCGCCTGTGTAGGTGCCCTTGATTGCAATCGCTGTAGGTGAGCCCTCGAGTGAGGTGAACGCCGTGCCGCCGGATTTTACCTGATCAACGGTCGTCGGAGCCGCCGCGCTTGCAGGAAGCACCTTTACGTAGCCGCTTGCCACCATATTCGCCGTTACGCTTGCCGTTACAACCGAGGTCGTGCCGGTCGCCGAAATCGAATCAATCGACGGCGTCGTGTAGCCTGTCGTAAATGAAGTCGAGGTGTTCACCGGCGACTTTTTGTCCTTGTTCATAAAGACGTTTTCCGGAACGTTTACTGTGTATTCGTGCCCGTCCGCGAGGAGCGAAACAGGGTCGAGGGTTATCTTCGTGCCCGCTGTGAGCTCGTCGATGTCGGCGGTGTAGGCCACATCGGCACCGGCGGTATTGTCATGGAATTTCACATTGTTTTTTACATAATTTGCGTCAATTTCCTTGCTGTCCTTTGTGTACATCACCTGGTCGAACTTGATGACCACATCGTCGCTCGTGCTGACATAAGCTTTGCCGTCCGTCGGCGTGTAGGTCACAGTCGGCACAACATATCCGACCGTAAAGACGATGAACTGGGAGCCGAGCACTTCGCCGGTTTCGGCATTCTTAAAAGCATTGTCCTGGAATGCCAGATAGTAGGTTGCGCCGTTTTCGAGGGCCTCCTTTGGAGTAATTGAGATGCCCTTGTTTTTCTTTGCCATCTCGGCGGTGAAGGTCACCTTTTTGCCGTTGCTCTCGTAGTCAATCTTTGCGTCCGACCCCGCCTGGTATGCCAGGGAGGATGCGCTCTGATCGGATTTCTTCTTTTTCGTGTCCTCGTCATCCAGCGCCGCATAATCGACCTTGCGGAACGAAATCACGCTGCGTAAGTATGAGGAGTCGAGCTCCTTCACGCCCGCCGCAGCCGGAGAAACCGCAAAGGCAAAGGTGATGGTCGGCTTAACAGAGGTCGCCTGACCACGCGCGCCGTTCACCGGCTTGAAGGTCACGCCCTCGCTGCTGCCGTCGCCCACTGTAAAGGACGAGGAGAATTTCTTGTTGTAGTCGTATACCTTGTCATTGTTCTTCGTCTGCGAGCGGAACGAATCCTCATCGAAATACACGAAGAACTTGCTCTTTTTCTTCAAATCCGCCGTCGGAGTAATCGTAATTATCGTCGCCGCATCGTTTATGCTCGCCTTGAACTCCGTCGCGGAGCCGCCCTCCTTTTTCGCCGTGAAGGAAACGACTTCCTTTATGTAGTCGCTTGTGACCTTCGCGCCCGCGCCTGTGTGAATCGGCTTGGAGAACGAAATCGTTATGGTTGGTCTAAACTCAACGCCGGTCGCGCCGTCGGCAGGCGTCATCACAGGGATAAGCTCGCCGCTTGCGGCAATCGCACCGTTTGTCACATTGCTCGCCGTCTCGATGTAGAACGGCTTCTTCTCGTAGGTTACGCCCTCCGCGAAGCAGTACAGTCTGACCACACGCTCGTCGCCGAGGAAGTGGCACGCACCGTAGGCATAAGCATTGATAAGCTCGCCGCCTTCCTCCACAGTCACGGAGGTTCCCGCAGCAGGCGCCGCTACAGTTAGAGCATTAAGGCTCGCGCCGTAGGCCACGGTGATGTTTGCCGGGCCTTCGGAGGCCCTGACCTTTGTATATGTACCCTTGTCGAGCGTTAAGGTGGAGCCTTCTGCCGCATAGATCAGGTTAAAGCCCGAATTCTGCATTACGCGGGCAAGGTTCTTTTCCTCGAGGATTACCGAATTCTTTGCGATTACCTTGCCCACGGTGGTGTAGCCGGTGGCAACGACTCTGGTCGGTTGGTCGGTGCGTGCGACTTCCATTTCGGAAACCCTGCAGTTTTCGAGATGTACGCTCTTTTCACCGCCGCCGTAGATGTAGAGCTTTCCGAGGAAGGTGCAGTTCTTGAAGGTTACCTCGCCGCCTGCGACCTCCTTTTCGACTACAACATCACCGACGAAAACCTGATTCGACAGGGTTTTGCCCGTCTTTGTGACATAGGTCACGGTCTTTGCGAGGTTTTCCTTGTCGACTATGTCGCAGATTATTTTCACGGCCTGTGCGCGGGTCAGCGCGTCGGTCGGATGGATTTTGTTATCGTCATAGGTGCCCATGTAGCCGCGCTTTATGATTCTCTGAACCGCAGCGTATGCCCAGTCGGCAACCTGAGTGTAGTCGGGGTATTTCTGGATATTCGACGCCTCTGTGTCGTAAGGCAGGAGCCTCTCGCCGATGACTGCCGCTTCCTGGCGCGAAATGTTCGCGTTCGGACGGAACCTGGCGTCGTCATAGCCGAGGATGTAGCCGGAGTTCACGCCGATTGAAATCGGCTTGTAGTACCACGCGCCCTTTTCGACATCGCTGAAATTGATTTCCGCTTCGACCGTGCTGCCGAAGGCGTTGTTCACCATTGTGCAGAACTCCGCGCGGGTTACCGGATTGTTCGGGCGGAACAGGTTGCTGTCGTCGTACCCCGAGATGATGCCGTAGTTGATTGCCTTTATGACGTACATCTCGAACCACTTGCCCTTGACATCGGTAAAGCGGAGAGTTTCCGCGGATGCGAAATTGCCAAAGCCATCATCCGAAAGCCGCGAAACTGTCGGAAGCGCCGTCCCGAAGCTTGTTACCGCGAGGCCTGCCGCAAGCGCCAGAGCGAAAATCCGCCGTTTGAAATTCTTTGTGAGGAGATTTAGCATATTGAAAAACTCCTTTCTGCGAGTTTTGTTTGCCTGTTTGTCGTGCTTTGTAGTGAATAAACTCCTACATAATATAGTATAATACAGAAATTGCCCGCTGTCTTTAGAAAAACGCAATTGTAAAGCTTTTGTAATGGACTTTTATTAAATTTCTGTTATTATATATGGTGTTAATTAAGATATAAGCGTTCATTGTCTATTTGCGATGGACGATAGGGATTAGAAAACGGGAGGAAAAACAATGAAGATTGGAAAGAAAAATTTCAGCCGCGTTCTGGCGGTCGTGCTCTGCCTCATGATGGCGAGCATGGGAACTGTGTTCGCGGATACTGATGCAGTCACTGTTACGGCTACCGACACTGCGGCAGCTACCGATGTGGCAGTAACTGCGGCGGTCGAGAAGGACTGGGTTGACCGGCCTTATACCGAGGCTGTTGAAAGTCTGATGAGCCGGGGCATCATCACAGGCGATGTGGACGGACTGTTCCACCCTGAGCAGCACTTAACAAGAGCCCAGGCGTGCAAGATAGTCATCGCGACAGTTGGCGTAAGCGAAGAGCTTCTCGCAAGCTCCTCAGCTCTCTCGGCGGGCACCTTCACAGACCTTTCGGGCGCGAAGTGGGCGGCCCCTTATATCGGCTACGCACATGCTGCCGGCATCATCAAGGGCTACGAGGACGGAAGCTTCAGGCCTTCCAATAATGTAACCGTCGCAGAACTTTGCGCAATGCTGGTTCGTGCATCCGGCGCGGAGGATAAGGTGAGCGGCACTTGGCCGACAAACTACACAAACCTGGCGACCGACATGGGACTTTTGAAGGGCACCGGAATTGTGGGGCTTGAGGATTATGTTTCAAAGCAGGTTGCGAACAGTGCGGCTGAAAAGTGGATGGCGGCGTGGCTTACTTACAATGGAAGCGAAGGGATTCGCGGCAACGCAGCGGCGATGAACGAAGCAGTTGAAAAGGCTCTTGCACCGGCGGAGACAGGCGATGCAGGCACAGACGATGTGATTCTGCAGGACATCGATATGGGCAGCTACGGCAAGATTAAGGATGCGGTATATTGCCCGGGCAACTATTTTTCCTCGGATTTCAAGCAGTTTGCCGGGGTTGATCTGGCGGATAACATAAAGGTTTACACCTGCGGGGTAGAGAAGGATTACAACAAGAAGATGACAATGCCTAGCGGCGCAAGCAATTACCACCTCACAAGCCTTTACAAATATAAGAATGTCAGCACAAAGGCTTGGTGCGGCGTAACCGGCGACAAGATCAGCACGATTATTCTGCCGGCGAACGTTGGCTTTACGGGCAAGGTTTACGGCGTTGTGAACGGAATTGTGCAGACGATGAATGCGGACGGCAATGCGGTTTATGCGCTTGAGGTTCTGGCTGCGGGTCACGAAACGACTTGGGCGGCTCACACTGCAAGCGTGGTACTGCCAAGCTCGGACGAGCTTAAGGATGCTGCTTCAAAGGGCGCAATCTACGAGATTTCCGTAACAAGCGGCGAGATTACGAGCCTGACTTCGGACCCGGCGATGAAGCTCGGAAAGGAGTTTAAGATTATTACAGGTTCGGACTGGGTAGAGGTGACCTCAAAGCCTGACAAGAAGAACCTGATCGGGCTTGATTCGGGCACAGGCTCGAAGGTATATGAAATAAACCCCGACGCTATAGTATATGTACTGGCCGGCGACGGGGAGTCCTTTGAGGTTGGCAGCATCTCGTCAATCGGCACGGGCGATTATGTGCGCCTCTATGATTTCACGAAGGATGATTACGAGATTGCGAATATAATTGTGGTGAAGGATAGATAGGAAACCACAGGAAGCGATAGCAGTTATAATAATGATATAGAGAAATTAAAAAGTGGTAAGTTTTGATGTTTTCAAAACTTACCACTTTTGTTTGTGATTTAACATTAAATCCAAGTTCGTTTCTAAGACAGAATCGAGTGCATAGTTCTCAATACCGGCCGCTATTTTTTGTGGTGTGAAGGTGCCGGCTTCGAGGTCGCTACGCACTTTTGTTATAGCGGCCGCGCAACCGGCGATGTCGCCGAACTTATAGAGCTCGCCGTTTTCACCGGGATGCACGAGGTCTTCG
>JAEEGU010000119.1 GCA_016280485.1 Bacillota bacterium
AAAAGAAAAGCGCTAAAAGCAAAATCAGCTCGAGCGCGAGAAAAAGGAAAAGGCTGCTGCAGCCGCAAAGGCAAAGTCAGAAAAAGATAAGCAGCTTGAGCGTGAGCGCATAGCAAAGGCGAAGGCCGCTGAAAAGGCAAGGATAGAAAGGCAGAAGCAGCTCGAACGCGAAAAGGCGGCAAAGGCAAAGGCCGCAGCAGCCGCAAAGGCCAAGGCAGAAAAAGAGAGAGCTGCCGCAAAGGCAAAGGCAGAACGCGAGAAGGCGGCTGCCAAGGCAAGAGCAGAAAAGCAGAAGCAGCTCGAGAAAGAGCGTGCCGCAAAGGCTGCTGCTGCCGCAAAGGCAAAGGCAGAACGCGAAAAGGCCGCTGCAAAGGCAAGAGCAGAAAAGCAGAAGCAGCTCGAAAAAGAAAGGGCCGCGAAAGCAAAGGCTGCGGCTGCTGCTAAAGCCAAAGCAGAACGTGAAAAGGCCGCTGCTAAAGCCAAGGCAGAACGTGAGCGCCAAAGAGAGCTTGAGCGCAAGGCTCGCGAAAAAGCGAAGGCCGAGGAAAAGGCCCGTATAGAAAGAGAAAAGAAAGAGGCAGCCAAAAAGGCGGCAGCAGAAAAGGCTCGTATAGAGCGCGAAAAGAAGGCGGCTGCAAGACAGGCAGCCGAGGATAAACGCGCCGTAGCGGCCAAGGCCGCTGCCGAGCTTGAAAAGCTCGAGGCAGGCAACGCCTACGACGGCGCGGTGGACATCATCGACTTCGATGAATAGATGAGGTGTAATGGGCAAGAAGATTCGCAGCTACATAGCAACAATAATAGTGGTAATTGCAATGCTGTTCACCGTAATGGCGGCATTCACAATTTTTACCACCCAGCCCGGAAAGGCACCCGAAATGTTCGGCTACTCAATGCTGCGGGTTATTTCAGGCTCCATGGAGCCTGAGATTCCGACAGGGGCCTTGATTCTGGTGAAAACCTGTGAGGCTTCGGATATCGCGGAGGGCGATGTAATATCGTTCTATTCGCGTGATGTGTCGATAGCGGGGCAGATCAACACTCACCGCGTGGTGGGGATTGAGTTTGACGGCGTGCAGTATCAATTCGAGACAAAGGGCGATGCGAACCTGAATGCCGACTCATTCGCCGTATACGGAGATGATGTAATCGGCAAGGTAGTCGGCGTGTCGGGCTTACTCGGAAAGCTGGCATCCCTTGTGGGCAGCCGCGTAGGCATGCTGATTCTGATTGTGATACCGCTTGCAATCATATTTGCTATAAACCTTAAGGACGTTAAAAAAGCCTACAAGGAATCACTGGCAGAGGAAAAGACCAATATGGAGGCCGAAATTGAAGCCAAAATCCGGCAGGAAATGGCAGAGAAAAATGGCTCCGAAACGAATGAAAGTAAAGACGAAAGTGTTGACAAGGAAGTATAGTTGATGATTGAAAGAATCGTAGCAAAACTGAATATCGAAAAGCGCCGCGCGGAGATGATAATCACCGCGCTTGTTGTGATTCTTGTGATGATTTGTGCGGTTCCGGCAACACGTGCGATGTTTGAAGCGGGAACAAACATCGATGTGGGCGTTTCCTTCGGAGAGGCGAACACTTCGTTTGAATATACGATTACCGGCGGAAATCTCCGCAATCCGGGAGATACTCAGACGGTTAATTTAAAGATACGCAGCGAGGGAAATATCCCTATGCGCTACTTCTTTACAATTGAGAGAAACACCGCATCGAGCAGGCTTGCGGCATACCTCGGCGTTTATCTTGACGGCGAGTATATTGGCATGCTTTCGGACCTTACTACCGGAAAGCTTGGCACCTTTGACGAGGGTGCGACGATACCTACATTCGTTCCGGTAGATGCGGACATATTTGATAATAACAGGTATTTCCTGATTCCGGGAGATACTCAGGAGCACGAATTAAAGCTCGAATACCACATCGGAGCATCGGCAATCGGTGCGTCTGAGGCAAGATCCGCAGAAATTAAAGTAAGAGGCTATGCGGAGACAATAGACTTAAAGAACGAGACGGTTGTTTACACAGCTGACGAGTTTGAGCAGGCTGTGCTTCTTTCAAACTATGGAAAGCTGACTCAGAACAGAGTTATCCTGGGCAGTAACATAAGCCTTACGAAAAATCTGACTCTCGACGGTGTAAACAGCACAGTCGGAGCCCTGAACATAGACATAAACGGCCACACACTGGGCCTTAACGGCGGTGGCCTGACGGTAAAGGACGGCACTTCCGGCAGCGGCATACTTATACTTTACGACAGCTGTGGTGGCGGCGTAATAAGCGGCGGCAGCGGCAGTATCGTGCTGCAGGGCAGCGGCGCTTACATAGCGGGCCCGGGGCTTGCGGATTATACCGGAACCTTCAACGTTTCGGCTTACTCGCCATCGGCGGAGGCGCTCAGCGCCATCTACGGCTATGCGAGAGAGCAGGCTGAAAGGGCCGTTAGGGGCGGCGTGCAGAGCGGCGAAACGAACAGCTTCCTTGCGGGTTACGGTGCTTATGGCAATGCTCTTTCAATCAGCGCACCGTCTTATGTGGGATATAATGCGGCGACCGGCAAGGTGACGCCAACGGCAGAGAGAAACATGAACGCCATCGTGAACATCGGTGGCAGGGCAATCATTTTTGAAATAATAGGAAGTCTCGGCGCGGGCGGAGAGGACAACCTCGATGCGGTAGTGGACGAGATTGAGTCGAAATACCTGTCTTATCTGACGGGTGGCAGCACGGGCGAGAGTGTGGTTTATTACGATATCTTGCTTCCGACTAGGCTGAAGGGCTACAACTGCCATATCGAGTGGTTCAGCTCGAATCCTGAGGTGCTCGATGCGACGGGCAACTATACTTCACCTTGGGTTGACCAAAACGTGGAGCTCCAGGCAATTTACACGGTGAATGATTTCAGCACCACCAGGACATATGATGTCAAGGTAAAGGGCTATTCCTACGAGGATAAGATGAGCTTTTTCATGGCGCATATGGGCGTAATTAAGTTTAATCTTTTGCCGGAGGACCACATTTTGTGGACCAAGGAAAGCTATGCTGAGGTCGGAAACTGCGGAAAGGATATGAATATAAAGAGTATTACATATTCCATTCCGGGACAGAATCCGGGAGATACCGACAACTATACGGGGTTCCTGCAGTTTGTGGGAGACGGTAATACTTTAAGACTCTATTCAATTTCGAATATTTTCGAAGCATATATTAATGTGCGCATCGAGTTCGAGGCACCGCCTGAGCTTACCGGAGCAGCTTCTGCGGGTGCAAATGTGCTTGAGAGGCAGATTACGGTAATAATTGACCTTGATGACTATACGACTGCAGAGGATATCCTGAAATACGTGCAGAAATATATAATGGATCAGATTCCGGGCAGTAGCGAATGGACTGTGCCGGTGGACCTTTATGACCGTATGGGATCGTCCTCTCACGGTTATCCGACAAAGCTGCGTCTGCCTGCATATTATGAGGCTTTGGCATATGCTGTTAATGAATTCGGTGAAACCTACGAATATACAGCGGGCTTCCACACTATAGATTATCTGATTGTAAATGATCTGACCGGCGGCGAAGGCGACGGAGATTCGGACAAGGACTACGACAAGGCGAAAACCGGTACGCTGGAAATTGAATATACCAATGCG
>JAEEGU010000019.1 GCA_016280485.1 Bacillota bacterium
CAGTAGTTCTGCCAATACCATAAATGTAGGTAAGTCCGATTTCTACTCTTTTGTCTCTTGGTAAGTCAACACCGGCAATTCTTTCCATACGTTCCTCCTTCTCCTATCTTCCGTCGCGCATCAAGGCGCAATATAGACAGGTTTTCTTAAATAACTGTAAATAATAAATTTAACTAAATTGATTTGCTTAAAATCAGCCCTGCTTCTGCTTGTGCTTAGGGTTCTCGCAGATTACCATTACCTTACCGTTTCTCTTGATAACCTTGCACTTTTCGCAGATAGGCTTTACGGAAGCTCTAACTTTCATTGTTTGTCTCCTCCTATCATTACTTTTCTCTCCATGTAATTCTGCCGCGGGTCAGGTCGTACGGTGAAAGCTCCACTTTTACCTTGTCTCCCGGAAGAATACGTATGAAGTTCATTCTGATTTTGCCGGAAATGTGAGCAAGTACTTCATAGCCGTTTTCCAGCTTTACTTTGAACATTGCGTTCGGCTGGGCGTCCACTACAGTACCCATTACCTCAATGACGTCATTTTTCGCCATTTTTACACCTCTCTTATTTGCATAAAGTAAGCAGCTCAGGCTCACCATCATGAATAACAACCGTATTTTCGTAATGCGCCGAAAGCTTGCCGTCTGCTGTTACAGCAGTCCAGTCGTTCTCGAGCACCTCGACATCGTACCTTCCCATCGCCACCATAGGCTCGATGGCGAAGACCATTCCCTCGGCCAGTCTCGGACCTCTACCCGGCTTGCCGTAGTTCGGAATCTGTGGGTCTTCGTGAAGGTTCTGGCCTATGCCATGACCTACGAAGTCGCGGATCATGCTGTAGCCAAAGCCTTCCGCATAAGTCTGAATGCTGTGGCCTATGTCGGAAAGTCTGTAGCCGACCCTCGCGCACTTGATTCCCTCAAAGAAGCTTTGCCTTGTAACGTCGATAAGCTGCTGCGCCTCAGGGCTTATCTTTCCTACAGGATAAGTCCTTGCCGCGTCGCTCGCCCACCCTTTGTAGGTGGCGCCGGTATCGACGGTGACGATGTCGCCCTCCATCAGGATACGCTTTTTGCTCGGGATTCCGTGAACTACCTCGTCATTGACGGATACGCAGGCTCCTGCGGGAAAACCGCCGTAGCCCTTGAACGTCGGAATCATCTTTGCCTTTGCGATTTCGTTTTCTACGAAATCGTTAACGTCGGCCGTTGAAAGGCCCGGACGGATGAAGTTTTCAAGTTCCTTCAACAGGTATCCGGTAACCTTTCCGGCTTCGCGCATTAATTCAATTTCATGTTGTGATTTGATGATAATCATTTTATCACCCGAGAACCTCTGTTATCTTTGCAAATACGTTATCAAGACCGGCTGATCCGTCGATGTGAGAGATAACACCCTGCTTTTCGTAGTAGTCGATAAGCGGCATTGTCTGTGATTCGTAAACATCGATGCGGTTTGCAACAGTTTCTTCTGTATCGTCAGCTCTCTGGAACAACTCGCCGCCACATGCATCGCATACGCCCTCTTTCTTAGGTGGGATGTTTACGATGTGGTAGCTTGCTCCGCAAGCCTTGCAAACTCTGCGGCCTGTAATTCTTGCCACGAGCTCGCTCTTTTCTACAGCGATGTCAAGGACATACTCAATCTTTCTGCCATTAGCCTTTAAGAACTGATCGAGCTTTTCAGCCTGATGAACAGTTCTTGGGAAACCGTCGAGCATAAAGCCATTTTTGCAGTCGTCCTTTGCAAGTCTGTCTGTAGCGATTTCAATTACTAATTCGTCCGGAACCAGCTCGCCCTTGTCCATGTAGGACTTGGCTTTCTTTCCGAGCTCTGTGCCGTTTTTGATATTCTCTCTGAAGATATCACCTGTTGAAATGTGTGGTACGCCATACTTTTCAACGATCTTTGCGGCCTGAGTACCCTTGCCTGCTCCCGGAGGGCCCAATAATATGATATTCATTTATAATACCTCCATTATTTCAAGAAGCCCTGGTAGTTACGCATGATCATCTGATTTTCGAGCTGCTTGATTGTATCAAGAGCAACGCCGACAGCGATCAGAAGCGATGTTCCACCAAATTTGATATCGAACTCAGTGAACTGTGACAACAGAGTAGGCAGCGTGGAGATTACTGCAAGGAAGATACCACTTACGAGAGTGATTCTGTTCATAACCTTTGTCAGATAATCTACAGTCGGCTTGCCCGGTCTGATGCCCGGGATAAATCCACCGTTGTTTTTCATATTGTTTGCTACTTCTGCAGGCTGGAATGTAATTGCAGTGTAGAAGTAAGTAAAGAATATGATAAGTATGATATTTAATGTTGCATAAATCCATACTCCCGGATTGCCATAAGGTGAGAGCCACTTTGTTACCCACTCCGTAAAGGATGAACCCTGGAAGAAGTAAGTAAGTGTAAGTGGGAACTGTAAAAGCGACAGGGAGAAGATTACAGGAATAACACCTGCCTGGTTTACACGGAGAGGAATGTGTGTATTCTGTCCTCCGTACATCTTTCTGCCTACCACTCTCTTTGCGTACTGCACCGGAATACGACGCTGACCCTGCTGGATCTCGATGATTCCAATGATGATAGCGAGTGCGAAAACAACGAAGATGATTGTCTCTACGACATTGATGTCGCCGGCCTGCATCTTGATGAAGATGCTGTGGCAAGCGGACGGGAGTCTCGCTATGATACCGCCAAAGATGATAAGGGAAATACCGTTTCCGATACCGTTTTCGTTAATCTGCTCACCGAGCCACATCAGGAATGCTGTACCTGCTGAAAGAACGAGTACGATTACCGCTACCGAGAAGAAATCGGTGGATACGAGCGCCTGTCTAAACAGACCGATCGCAAGACCGATAGCCTGGATGAATGCCAGGATTACGGTAAGGTAACGAGTGTACTGCGCAATCTTTTTGCGGCCCTCGGTTCCCTCTCTTGAGAGTCTCTCAAGAGCAGGAATCGCGATGCATAACAGCTGGAGTATGATTGATGCGGTGATATATGGTGTGATACTCAGTGCGAAAATAGTGAAGTTACTGAACGATCCACCTGAGAATAAGTCAAACAAAGCAAAGAGGCCTGTTCCACCGTTAAATACTTCGTCCAGAACAGCTCTGTCGATGCCCGGTACCGGGATGTTGGAGCCGATTCTGAATACGAGGAGCATGAGCAAGGTGAAGATAATCTTTTTTCTGATATCTGCAACCTTCCAAGCCTGGGCAATTGTTGAAAACATATTCATCTTAGATCACCTCAGCCTTTCCTCCCGCAGCTTCGATTTTTTCAATTGCGGACTTTGTGAACTTGCAAGCCTTTACGGTGATGTTCTTTTCGAGCTTACCGTCGCCAAGAACCTTAACGCCGTCTAAAAGCTGCTTTACGATGCCGGCTTCCTTGAGAAGCTGTGGAGTAACCTCTGTACCTGCCTCGAAGCAGTTGAGGTCGCCTACGTTTACGATGGAGTATTCCTTAGCCCATACATTTGTGAAGCCTCTCTTAGGGAGTCTTCTGTAGAGTGGCATCTGACCACCTTCGAAACCAAGTCTAACTCCGCCGCCGGATCTTGAGTTCTGTCCGTTCATACCGCGTCCGCCGGTAGTACCCTGACCGGATGCAGTACCTCTACCCTTTCTTTTAGGGTTCTTTGTAGCACCTTTAGGTGCTCTTAATTCATGAATTTTCATAATGTCTGCACCTCCGTCTTACAGCTCTTCTACTGTTAAAAGATGCGATACCTTGGCAACTGCGCCGCGAGTAGCAGGGCAGTCAGCCAATTCTACAGACTGGTGCATCTTTCTGAGTCCTAACGCTTCTACAACCTTCTTCTGTCTTGGGGAAGCGCCGATTGTGCTCTTTGTAAGAGTAACCTTTAACATTTTAGCCATTTGCGTTTCCTCCTTAACCTAAGATTTCTTCAGGCTTCTTGCCTCTGAGCTTTGCAACCTTTTCAACTGTTGCGAGGTTCTTGAGACCCTCAAGTGTTGCGTAAGCCATGTTTGCTGTATTGTTTGAGCCGATTGACTTTGCTCTTACATCCTTGATGCCGGCTGCCTCAAGTACTGTACGTACGGAGGAACCTGCGATAACGCCTGTACCTTCTGCAGCAGGGATTAAAAGTACATGACCTGCACCGAAGATACCATCAATTCTGTGTGGAATAGTAGTTCCTACTGTCGGAACATAAATTAAATTCTTCTTTGCATCCTCTGTAGCCTTTCTTACAGCTTCAGGGATTTCGATTGCCTTACCAAGGCCGCATCCTACATAGCCATTGCCGTCACCAACTACTACTGTAACGGAGAACTTCATGTTACGTCCGCCCTTAACAGTCTTGGATACACGTCTAATGCTTACGATAGTTTCCTTAAG
>JAEEGU010000020.1 GCA_016280485.1 Bacillota bacterium
ATGTTCATAACGGACAAGAGTTCGTTCTTCCGGTATTTCGGAATACTATCACAGTGTATCGAGTTTGTACTCGAAATGATAGACAGAAATGCGATCGACTTGTCGAAGGCCAACTCGTATGACAGACGTCTTTATGGATTTTATCTTGAGAGAATCACAAGCTTTTGCATTTGCCGAGCGAAACGGGCTGGGAGGATAGTCAACGTCAACACCAGGGTTGATTTTCTCGGCTAGTTCTGCAGTCGTTCGTGCAATAAGTGATATTGTCGGATGCCGAACAGCCTCGGAATATGATAAAATACCCATTCGGAAGTTAGAACAATGCAGCTGCAAGAGATTGTCGTCAAGATTCGCGTGTGGGGGTTGGCGGGCATCGTCAATTTCTTCAGAAGGAAGTATGAGTTCTTTGTCCAGAGCAGACGCCTTGAGCTTCTTGTGGCAAAATCAGAATCCAAGATTCCCATTCGCGGAATAACGGTCATAGGCGATCTGACGGCTAGGGTCTCCCTCAGCAAGACTCTTAGGGATTTCATCCTTGATCTGAAGGAAGCCGGAATACCGTGTCAGGCATACGATACGCGTTTAAGGTCCGAAATTCCTGCGGAGGACTCATCGTCCGTGCTGACTCCGATTTCCGATTTTGACGTCTGCCGATATTCCCACGTAGTAATGATGTACAGGAGCCCTCTGCCAAAAGCTGCTGTGCCAAACCTTGTGTGCGCCAGAATCGCCTTTCACGAAAGCGAGCATGGCATACACGAGACGGCGCCGTATCTTCGCGAGAGCGGCGACGCGATAATCGCCATGTCCGATTTCAACTTCGACTATTACAAAAAGGCGTTTGAAGGTCAGCCGGTATACAAGATAACCTATCCTTTCAGATTCAAAAATAAAAAGTCGACGCCTCGTGACGCTTTGCGAAAGAAATACGGCATTAATCCTGACGATTTTGTCGTGTTCTTCAACTTTGACTTCGGTTCGTATTACAGGAAGAACATACCTGCGGCCATTAGGGCCTTTGCAATCGCCTTTAAAAGAGACCCCAAGGCGAAATTGCTGTTCAAAACGAAGGGGGCGAAAGAGAATCCGCGGCAGGCTGCGGAAATGATGCAGATGGTGGTGAAAATGGGCGTGGAGAAGCAGTTTGTCCATATCGCCGACTATTTGCCGCGGGCTGATGTTGACGGTCTTACTTCGGCATGTGACGTTTACATGTCGCTTCACAAGGCTGAAGGGTTTGGTATCGGCATGGCGGAGGCGATGAGCCAGGGCAAGCCTGTCGTGGCGACGAATTGGAGCGCGAACACCGAGTTTTGCAGGCCAGACACTGCTTGGTGCGTTCCATACAAGATGGTGCCGATACTTCCACATGAATACCCCCCTGCAATGATTGAATGGGCTGATGCGGATGTTTCTGCAGCTGCGGAAATGCTGCGGGAAATCAGGAGCAACCCTGAAGCCGCTCGTGCGCGCGCTGAGTCGGGGGTGCGTTTCATGAACGAGCATTTCTCGTTGGAGCGGTTCAAAGCCGATGTCGAGAGGTTCTTGGAGAGGAATAATGCCTGATGAACGAATCAATAAAGGCGGACGCTGACGGCATTGTCAGCCTTCGAGACTGGCAGCGCAGCCGTCTTAAGATTCTTAGAAGCGCGGTTTTTGCTCCGTCGCGCCACGCAGAATCTGTTACTCTCGTCGCCTACTCGTTTCCTGCTTCGGTGGACGGTGAGTCTTTTGATTGGCTTGAGTGTGCAATAAGGCAAAGCTGGGCGGTCCTGGGAATGCTCAAGACGACCATAGTCGTAAATCGCATTTTCCAGAAGGTTAGTGACTTTGCCTCCGCAAATGCGGACTGGATAGACATTCAAGTCGAACCGTCGCTTGTGCCCGGCAGAATTGAGTCGATGAGCGCTGACTGCGACGCTCGACTGTATTCCCGGTTTAAAACGCCATATTGTCTTGTCGTGCAGGATGATGGATTCCCGCTTAGAGACAGCCTAGACGAATTCCTCTGGAACTTTGACTATGTGGGTGCGCCGTACGTTCGAATCGCCTGGTGGCGTTCGCTAATTTGCGCAGTCCTTGGCATGTGGGTGTCCAACGGCGGATTCTCTCTTCGTTCAAAAGCCATATGCGAATCTGCGGCGTATTTGTGGAATCGGAAGTACAAACATCTTCATCCATGCCAGAAGACGGTTGACGATCTGTATTACACAAGCACATTGCCGCTTCACCATTTGTTGTACCGGCTGAGATTCAAAATTGCTGATCACAAGTCGGCGCTTCGCTTTTCCTACGACGACATTGTCGAACAGCCTGTTTCGACGTTGCCCATGGGATTTCACCGGGCCTCCACCTTTGAGACTTTACAACGTAGGGGATTGATTGGGGACCTTTGCGACATTAATGTTTCTCATGTCTGATGTGACGCACTTTGCAGATGCCTCGCTGAATAGTTGGCATTTGGCTTTTCGTGCATGGGTGTGGTGGTTTTGAATTTGTCGCAACTTTTGCAGCTTCTACGCTAAAATCTCGCTACTGGCACAATCGCAAGCATCGCACGCCGAAGCGAATCGCGCGTCTCTTGTGGACAGAAAGCAGGTCGCTTATTGACAAAGTTAGTTTTGCATGTGGACAAATGGTGAGTTGAATGTGGACAGACACGAGAAATGACGCCATATGAACATAGAAATGGCGTCATTACTACTATGAAATGGCGCCATTACTGCTTGAAATGACGCCATTTCTCATGTCTGGCTAATTACTCACCGGAATTTGGCCGCGTAGCAGAGCGAATTTGGCCGCTTAGAGACGAATAATTGTACATATACCATCACCAATGGTGTCGCTCAGGAAGTGGCATGAAGCAGCTCACTCCTATGTCCGAAACGCCTCTTTCTGCCGCATAAATTCGTTGCGCAAATACAAAAGCTCCTTTTGCGCACTTGTTAAATTGACCATCGGGCATCAAAATGATAGAATTACCTGTATCATAGTCCTACAAGGAGAACCTCAATGCACAAGCATGTTCTTATTGGGTTAGTCGCTGTTATGACAGCTGCTGGCGCGTCCGCGCGCACGGTCTACGACGCGGGCAAGGCGCTTAGGCAGAACTGCCAGAGCGGCGGTTACGCAAATCCTTACACCGACCAGAATGGCGGTGTGTGGTCGTATCGTCTCTCCAACGAGAATGCCAACACCAACAGCAGTCCGGCTCTCGCTTATGGCACATACACTTATTTTAGCAAGACTCTCGCCGGGTTTGCCTTGGACAACACCAAGCAGGCTTCGAGCATAAGGGTGAACATTTCCGGTTCGTCCATTTCAACCGGCTCGGCGGGCAGCGAGCCCGTTGAACCTGACGAACTCATCATG
>JAEEGU010000120.1 GCA_016280485.1 Bacillota bacterium
TGCTGCGACTGTCGCAATAAATGCAGCCATGCGTGCATCCGCGGTAAATATTCATCCCTTTGTATTTCCCGTTACCGGTCAAAATCCCTTTTGCGTTTGTAAAATGCATAGTTCTCTCCCCTAGCCCTTGAATCTCATATCAAACGCCGGTGACATTTCTTCAATTTCTCTTCGGCTGATTTCATATTTTTTCGCAAGTTTTTGCCAGTTATTTTCAACGGTACTCTTTATATTTTGTACTTCCTCGGAAGCCCGATTGGCCTCCACTCCATACATGCCTGCAACGGAAAGTGCGAGGCCGAAATCCATCAAATTACTTTCAGAGTCCACATTAAGCGACAATGAATCTCCGTAAAGGCTCGGATTTACGTCATATAGCGGTGAAAGTCTCCAGCCTTCCTTTGCAAGTATAAATCCATGATTCCTCAAATGATCGTCGTTATTTGACACGGCCATGCTAAACACAATTCTCCGCCAAAGCTCCAATAGATCCTTTTGCGGCGACGCACTGTTTTCCCGTATCACTGATGCAATATCGAGGTAGCCGGCCCCTTCTGCCGCACCTATTCCATCTGTTCTGCCAAGGAGAGTCATTGCGGACGCAAAATGACGTCGCTGCTCGCCCTCTCTGTCAAAGCGCTTTGTAAGGAATGTGCTTCCCGCTTTCGAAAAGTTCTCCAACTTTGCATCCGGTACGTTAAGGCTACACATTTCAGCCAAATCGTGTACTACCATTTCCCAGGCCCCCACATTTATTTCATCGTGCTTCGAAGGGAATTTCGCTATCCAAAGCGAACTATCCGGCGCAGTGACAGAAGCCTTTGGCCTCGCCCCACCCAAAGATGAACCCGGTGCAATGAGCTGCTTGAGCCACTTTTCCTCCATGCCGTCATCGTTTTTCTCAAAGGCCAACACTGCTGACTCTAGTTTTCGTAATGTAGTCCACGGCGGCGCTACCAGTTCCTTGTCGGCAGATAGGAACGGACCGTCCTCTGTTTCCGCAAATCGCAATCCTCCCATTCTGGTCTCATCGCAAACGCCAAGCAAAAAATCTATCTCCGTCAGTGCTTTTGGCTTTCTTTCTTCCTTTCTCGCAAGTATGGCCTCTCGCCTTTTCATTAAAAGGCGACCCCACCTGTCCGGACAAGCATCTTCAAACATACCAAACAGCGATTTATCTGCCGGAACATATTGACGGCCTTTGAACATTCTGATATCCGGGTCTAAAGTGATATTGTTTGACAAATCACTTAGCCACTCATCCGCATACTCAAAAGAAGCTACGCTTTTCCCTTTACCTGTTTCCGCATACAAACATCCTATTTTAGACGGCGTTTCCGCCTTCCAATTTTCATACACAAGAATCTTTTTCAAGCTTTCCATGGCCACCTACTTTCTTCGTGCCCGCTTTGGCGCTGTCAGATTCATATCCTGCAGCCTCCTGCCAAACTCATCATCTCGAGCGACAAGCTCCAGGTCCTTGTCCATGCCGCCAAGTGCATGAAGCACTGCAGCATAAGTTCCTATCGACACGGTTGGCGTACCTTTTTCAACTGCCCAAAGTGTTGCTCTGCTTATTCCCGCACGCTCTGCCACAAGCTCCGTTGCCAAATTGCGACGAAGTCTGGCAAGCTTTATCTGCTCGCCCATATTTTCGAGTATTATCTGCGTATCCGGCATTATCACGGTTGTTTTCTTGCTCATTTGATGTCTCCTTATGTATAATATAATAAACTTGACAAGTATTTTTGTCAAGTTTATTAAACATTATTCTCTTATCATCAAAAATGCGCACATGCCGCCGCGCTTTCCGCCGGTTGCGCGGTGCGAAAAGAGGATATCGCTATTGCAGGATGTGCAAAGATCCGGAAGCGAGATGTTCTCAGGCTTTACACCTATTTCGACAAACTGCTCAAAATTTGCCTGCGGGAGGTCGAGCAGGAACTTCCCCTCTTTCTCCGGCCTTTCCTCGCAGAAGCGCCCGCACTTTTCACTGCCGTAGGCTTTGTAGAAGCTTTCTGCCACATCGCTGCTTACTTCGTAGCACTCCTTACCTATGCAAGGCCCGATGCAGCAAAGCATGTCGGAAGGCCTGCTGCCGTACTCGCGCTGCATCAGCTCTACTGTCCTTGTTCCGATTTTTGCGACTGTCCCACGCCAGCCGGAATGCGAGAGGCCGATTGCGCGATTCACAGGATCGACAAAGTACAGCGGCACGCAGTCGGCAAACGATGCAACAAGACAAAGCCCGGGCTCATTTGTGACAAGCCCGTCCACATCGTGAAAGTCGCGGTCTTTCGTGACACCCATACCCTTATGCTCTGCGCCTACCTTCAGCACCTTGTCTGTGTGGGTCTGGTGGGCAAAGACCATGTTTTCCGTGCTTACGCCGATTGCCTGCCCGAAAAGCTCGAAGTTCCTTCGCACATTCTCCGGGCTGTCACCGACCGTCTTGCTGAAGTTCATGGTGGCGTACTGCCCAGTGCTGATGCCGCCCTCGCGCGTCGAAAATGCGTTCACAAGCCATGGGAGACTGTTTAGGCTCAGGTACTCAATGACCCCCACTTCGCCAATCTTTTTATAAACCGTTGTTTCAGGAATTGGTTGTTTTATCATAAAGTCTTCTCCATAATTACCACGCTTGATGTTTTTTCGCCCCAAGTTAGCTTATCTCTCCCAACTGCACTAAAGCCCTGCTTTTCCCAAAA
>JAEEGU010000121.1 GCA_016280485.1 Bacillota bacterium
ACCAAAAACTCGGCTACTGTATCAATTTTACTGTATCAATAAGCTCTGACCCTTCATTCTCCCCTGCTATGTCTCTTTGGAGGCCTAGTAACATATATAGGATTTGTGATTCTCCGGTTTTACCTCCTCCCGACGTATCGACATTTCTGCGGAAATCTTCGCAACATACTCCAGTCAAGCCTAAATAATCGTATGCACAAGGATAGTTCTTAAGAAACAAATACAAGCCAACGGCATCACGCGCTTCAATCTGGCGTCCATGAACATCATAGGCGATTGAAACCGTAGGAGTATCGTCAGAATATACCGTATTGGTCAGGCTGCCCCAGCAGTCGTATGCGTAGTCGGTGACAACGCCTCTCGCCCATACGCGCCGAGACAGCTTGCCGTCCGGAGTGTAGCTGTACGTCGGCCCCTTTCCATCGGCATACACCTTGTTCGTCATCGACCCTGACGCCTCGTCATATAGCCATGTGGTGACATCGCCCGAATCTGGCCCAAGCGACTCGTTGCAATAGATAGACGCAACGCGCTGGCCAATGGCGTTGTTTTCGCCGTGGAACGTGTTAGAACAAGCACTCATGCTTTTTGAGGCACCTTTGTTCTCCCTGTTTAACCATGCATGTATGGAGTTGCGTACATATCCAATTCCAACTCACTCGCCAAGTCAACCTCTCGGACAAATCTCGCCAAATAGACAAGACCCAGAATCTCTATCTTTGCACTATCATCCAATTTTCTGAAACACTCACTCCTAATCATTGAGGTGGCGTAGGAATCCATGGAAAATGGATATTGAACCGCTTCGGCGGCTATGAAAATGCCAAGATAGCTACTACAATCTTCCGTATGGACAAATTCCCCATATCCGGCCGCAGTGTCAATGATTCTTTTCCCGAACTCAAGATGCGCCAACTTAGGAAAGACGCGCGAATACCCCCATTTCTCCAAAATGCGCAATAACTTAAAGAGAAGCCGTTGCTCGTCTTCATCAAACTCATCCGGTGCAAAGGAAGACGCAGACAGCATTGAGAAATCCCTGAATTTGTCATCAATCGTTTCCCAAAAGCTCTTGCGCGACTTCTGCTTTAAGTCTTTCAAAATGGCTTTCATAGCGGTCATACAACCCATCCTTTACAAATTGCGAAGTCGATTATCTGACAAACGCGGGCGCCACGGACATTCCTCCGAACTTTCCGGGGAGAGACCCTGTCTTCATTGCGCATTTCAGTCGGCATTCTGCTGTTTTTCCGCACATTCCCTCTTTTGCCGCATATTATATCAAAAAGCGGGCTACGCAGGCGCCAGCTCGCGTCAACACATAAATGACAACAAAATCGGCTCAGAACAGCCTGGGGACAGTCCCCGTCCGCCTTCTCTTGAACGACGTGTGGCGTTGATGCTACATTGTTGAACATCCGGCGGAGCTTTCGCACGGTTGCGCTACTTGCCCGTTGTCCGGACTATCACCCCGCGCCGCGTCATGCGCCTCGCAGGATGGACATAGTATACCAAAATCCACGTTGCTCGTGGGAGACAGGATGGTCAGGGCACTTAAGCGGCAAGGGTCACCTGACCCCCGACACTAGGGTCACGTGACCGATAGGGCAAGGGTCACCTGACCTTGATGGGTAGGGTCACGTGACCGATATGGCAAGGGTCACGCTACCTTCGAGGGTAAGGCATTGCTATCTTATAATATGCGAAAGGCCTTTCATAGTCAAAAACCCGATAAAGTCCCGGGCATTGGGGTGCTGTCTCGACATCCCAACCCCTACCCCCACCACCCCTACACACCCTATATAAGGGGTGTGTGAGGGAGGGGGGGGTCCCCCAAGTGGCGGTGGGTTGGGTTTGGGATGCCGTCGGCCTTGTGGCTGACGCCGCCGCACGCCCGCACCCCGAATGCCCTTTTAGCGTGTGAAGGGGTTTCTCATGGATCTCTTATGAGATACATTTGATACCCTATCTGCGATATTTGCCGGAGACATCCTCCCTCAACATCGTGATGATATGGGATGGGGAGCCTACAAGCACTTTGTTCGTGGCGTGTTCCGTGATTTTGGCAAGTTCGCCGCTTTCGACGAGACTGCTGTAGGTGTTCTGGGCCTTGTTCACCGCCATGCCCTGCGAGCGCATCCACTCGTCCAGCTCGGACTTGTAGAGATGCCCCTTTTGTGTGACGTGATCCAGTATCTTCCGGCGCATTTCGTCGCCCTGCCGCCTGTACGCGTCGGTCCGCTGTTCGGAGGTCATGGACGATCCGTTGCGTTTGGCGCGTTCCAGCTCGTACTGCCACGCTTCATGGCTGAACGCGCCGTCGATGCGGTAGGAGAACGTGTTCGGGTCGAAATCCAGGGCTCTCGGCTCGAATGCGCGAGGGGACAGTCCCCTCCTGTCGACTTCGGCGAGATGGGCACACGGGGTAGCCGTTGTACCTACACGGACCTTTTGACTTTCCTACACGAAGGGTTTTGGTTTCCTACACGAGATTTCGGTAGTTGGCAGTTAGTGGTTAGTGGCTAGTGGCTAGTGGTGGTTCAATCACTAGCAACTAACAACTAAGCACTAACAACTAACCACTAGCAAGGAAAAGACCCAAAAGAAAGAACTCGCGCGTGCGCGAGAGGGCGGCTAGTGGTCGCGCGGGCAGAGCAAGGGGACGTCGGGGACATATAGGACGTTGGGGACGGAATGGCGGCAGGGGCCGAACTCCAGGCGGCCCGTAGACAAGTATGTTTTGTTTAACGCGCTGAGGCGCTGAGTGCGCAGAGTTGAATGACCGAGGGAGCCCTTGGTGCGTATAGTCGAAACTCCGAGCGGTTGGGCTCTCGCTACCGCTCCGCTGCTTCGCACTTTTAAACCATATCCAAGGGGCTTGATTTGCTGTATTTTTAGCTGCCTTCGGCAGAGGAGGTCTGGAGGATACTTCCTCCAGATAAAAAATACAAGACAGTCGGTTTCTTGGCGGCTTTCCTTGGCGGAGCTCGTCCTGCCTGCGAAGCGGTAGCGAGAGCCCCACCGCTCGGAGTTTCGACTATACGCGTCAAGGGGACCCCGTCGGCTGACGGGTCTACGGG
>JAEEGU010000122.1 GCA_016280485.1 Bacillota bacterium
GATAAGCACTGCCCAAAGTACCAGAATCATGTAGGTTTTAACGAATTTTGAAAGGCCCTTGTGCCCCTCCGGCACTATTACAGCCTCGAAGTCATTACGCCCCAGCTTGTTCGAAAGTTTAAATCCCGCAATGCATGTAAGTACATAGCCTACTATGAAGGCCAAAAGCCCCACATAGCCCCATGCGCCGAACGAGCCGAAATATACCCATATTTCTCTGCCGCTTGCAAAGCCCGCCCCAACGACGGTTCCCACCAGCATCAGTATTGTTTGTACGGTTGAAATATATTGCATTATTCTTCCTCTATGTCTTCAGAAGCCTCAAGAGCGTCGCGGAAGGACATTATGTATTCGCGAAGCTCGTAGCCGAGGGCCGGGTTAAAGTCGTACTCGTACTCTTCCTCGTCGCCGATGAGCTTGCCCGCGCGAAACATCGTAAGGGCCGCCTCAGGTGTAACCGGGAAGAATTCCTTTTTGCCCGCGGCGCGCACCAGCACTTCTCCGCCCTCCATGTACCAGCGGCGGAAGCGGTCCAACTCCTCGCAGAACTGTGTGATTTCGTCATCCTCCTCCATCTGTGCCGCCATGCCCGACAGAGCAAGCTTGATATTTTCAAGCAGTGCGTAAAAATCCGCTTGGCTATCCGGCACACCCTTTTCGATTTCCTCAAAGAAATCGCGCAGCAGGTTCGAAAGCACCTTAAAGTCCACGCCGCTTATGAATTGGCAAAGGGTTTCGTACGGGATTTCATCCGTCATCAGTATCAGTTGTTCCAAGTCTTCGAAATACTGGAAATCAGCTACGCTGTCCATTTCCAGCACTTCTAGTAATTCTCTAAGATTCATTTGTCACCTCATCCGTCACCTATGGTGACACCTTCCCCTCAAGGGGAAGGCTTTAAATTCTATACTTTCCCAGTCATTGGCCGGATTCGCTCATACACTTCCATGATGTCCTCAGGTAATGGAGCCTCAAGCTCCATGTGTTCGCCGGAGATAGGGTGATAGAATGAAAGATAGCGCGCGTGAAGCGCCTGTCGCTCAATTATTGGGCTAAAAGTATCGGAACGGCCGGCGCAGAGGCCGGTGCTACAGGTACAGTTATCGTCTGCGGCGCTGCAACCGTCACTGCTTATGCCGCCTACATTACCAAGTACTCCGCCGTAAAGCGTATCGCCCACAACATGATGGCCAATTGAGCCCATGTGCACGCGTATCTGATGCGTCCTGCCGGTTTCGAGCCTTATTTCCGCAAGCGTTATTCCCTCGCAAGGTGCCGCATTGCCCGCTGCAATCAGTTCTTCCATGCGCTCCCTGTCAATCTTTGAATAGACGAGCCGCAAATCCTCGCGGTCTATCCCTAAGTTCTCGCCATTTTCCCCGAGTCCGCTTGTTACAACGTTACCAAGCTTTATCGAAGGGTAAGCGAAGCTCTTTATTACCTTGTAATGTGTCACCGAAGGAAAGCCGCCTGCTTCCACAGGCATCACTCCGCGCTCAACGCGCACCGGGTCGGGCCTTCCGATTGGTTTATCTATCGTGCCATCGTTTTCTATAATACCGCAAAGCAAGGCGTTGTAGCGTTTGCTGACCTTGCCCTCTTTCATCTGCTTTGTGAGCTCTTCCTGGGCAAAGGCATTCTTTGCCACGATAATCAGTCCGCTCGTATCGCGGTCCAAACGGTTCACAAAGCGAATCTTAAAGGCCTGTCCGCTCTCGCTCATGTAATGCTGAACGGCATTTGCAAGAGTGTGGCGAGGCTGACCCATGGTGGGATGCACGACAATTCCGGCCTGCTTATTTATAACCAGCAGGTCGTCGTCCTCGTAGACCACTGAAATCGGAATGTCCTCGGCTTCGAAATCGCTTCTCTCGTCGGGAAGATTAATCTCCATAACGTCCCCCGCCTTGACCGGAATCCAGCCGAGCGTCTTCTCGCCATTTAGGTAGGCAAGCTCTCCATGCTTGATTTTCGTTCGCATGCGAGCGGAAAAGCTGAACCGGTTTCGGATAATCCACTTGACCGGCTGGCCCTCATCTTCAGTTGTGACAATGTATTTAAATTTGCTCATTTCTTACTCGATTCGGGGAGCTCCAGGTTTTTGAATTTGACCTCTACATCGCTCCCGCTTGTAATTGACTCTATCATGCGAATGAAGTTTTCCGAAAGGTCGCTTGCATAGAAGGTATTTGTGAGCGTGCTCCCCTGAGCCTGCATGTCGCGTTTGAAGAGCTCGTCACGTATTGCGAAAACTATCTCTTCGCTCGGATTTACTATCTTTATATCCGGGAAAATGCGCTCTATACTGCTCTTTATGAGCGGATAGTGAGTGCAGCCCAAAACCATTGTATCTATGCGGTTTTCAAGGACAAAGTCCTCCATGTAATATCTGATGGTCAGGTCCATGATATCACTGTTTATGATGCCCTCTTCGATGAGCGGCACAAATGCAGGGCATGCCACGGACGATATCGAAAGATCGGGATTAAGCTCGTGCAGTGCCTTTTCGTAAGCACCCGACGCAATCGTAACCTTCGTACCGATGATACCGATGTGATTTCCCATGCTGGTGACTCTCGCAACGCGCTCCGCAGCCGGCGTTATGATGCCGATAATCGGAATGTCGGGATATCTTTCACGCAAATCGTCAAGGCATGTCGCCGATATGGTATTGCAGGCAATAACCAGCATTTTCACGTCATTTGACACTAAAAAATCGGCAATCTGCATCGAGAAGGACTTGATTGTTGCCGGTGCCTTTGAGCCGTACGGAGTCCTCGCCGTATCACCGAAATATATTACTTTTTCCTCGGGAAGCAGCTTCGCAAGCGGCGCTATGCAGGTCAGACCGCCAAGTCCCGAATCAAAAAATCCTATTGCTCTGTTATCCATGTTGTCTCCTTTACAAGAACTTGGTTTTGACTTTATTCCAGAAGTCGTAACCCTCAAATCTTAAAAGGTTTACGACTGTGTTTGAAACACAGATATCAATATTTTTAAGGCCCGTATAAGTCCTGCTCTCGCCGTCAACCGCCACGATTACGGACTTTGTGCCCGTTTCCGGCATAATTGAAAGGTCTAAATCGCTCGGCACCAGAATGCTCGATGTAAAGCAGCGATAAGCTGTGGTATTCATCGGTGCAATCGGCGTAACCTGAAGCATCTGGAGTCTCGGATCAACAATCGATCCGCCCAGCGAATAGTTGTATGCCGTCGATCCCGCAGCAGTCGATACGATGATTCCGTCGCCGGAAAAGCGCTCTATGAAACTCCCGCCTATTGAAAGATTCAGGTGAATGCTGTGCATTTCCTCGTTGCGGATAACGATCTCGTTTAGACCCTTTAGGTTTATATCGCCCGTTTCAAGTCCCAGCACTCCCTTTACGGTTGTCATCGGCTGCAGGGTGTATTTGTTGTTTTTGTAGTTAAAAATGAACTCGTCAAGCTGCTCCGGATTAATCTCCTGGAAAAATCCAAGGTGGCCCGTGTTAATTCCTATGAAAGGAATGTGCGGGAAGTTAAAGAGATGCACGGCCTGCAAAAATGCGCCGTCACCGCCGATTACAACAATCAGTTCTGCCTCTTCGTCATATTCGCCCGGCACCTCAAAGCAGCTCTGCTCGAGCTTTTTCTTTAAAAGATCGGCAGTCTTTTTCGATACCTCTGTTTCATTTGAATATACATATATCTTTCGTTTGCTCATCGTTATTTTGCCCTCTACAGCCCCTCAAGTACATAGTCGACATCGCTCGGAGTATCGATGTACTCCGTTCCGCGCTTCATTCTGGTTTCCCGGCCCTTTCCGGTCACAAGAATAAGCGCATCTGTGCCCTCTTCCTTTGCATCGCGGATTGCACGAAGTACCGCCTGTCGTCTGTCCTCTATTATCTCGAATTTTGCATCAAACGGTTTTAAGTTGCCCGCAATCTCTTCACAAATCGCCGCAACACTCTCAGCTGCGGCATCTTCTTCGGTAAGATAAATCATATCCGCATATGTGCCTGCAACCTCGGCAAGCTCGCGACGTCTGCCATATGCCTTGCCGCCCGGACAGCCGAAAACTATGCTGAGCGCATGATTCGGATATTCTTTTTTCATCGCCTTAAAGAGCGTTTCAAAGCTCAGCTTGTTGTGCGCATAATCGACAACCACGGTCACCTTTCCGTCCTTTGACCTGAAAAGCTCCATTCTGCCGCTCACCCTTGCATCCGCAAGGCCCGCCTTTATGTAAGGCAGAGGCACATCCAGCGCTTCACAGATTGCAATCGCCGCAAGAGCGTTGTCAACGTTGAAATCGCCCGGCAGCGCAATCGAATACTCCTCGTCGAAGCGTTCTGTTCTGCACCTGAAGGTTAACCCTTCATTACCATGCTTTATGTCATAGCCGTACACGTCGCACGACGCATCCCTTCCGAACACCACCGTATAAGCCCCGGACGCCGCAGCGGCCGCGATTATGCGGTTCCACTCGTCGCTGTAGCGGTTTACAACTAAGGTGCGGCACTGACCAAAGAGGCGCAGCTTGCTGGTGAAGTAGTCCTCAAAGTCGCTGTGCTCGATTGAGCTGATGTGATCTTCGCCGATGTTAAGAAAAGCGCCCACATCGTAGATGATGCCGTAGGTCCTGTCGTATTTCAGCGCCTGGCTCGACACCTCCATTACAGCGTTTTCAATGCCGCTGTCCACCATATGCTCAAAGTGCTCGTGAAGCTCGAGTGTTTCAGGTGTTGTCAGGTGTGATTCCTCATCGATTACTCCGTCGTAATTCTGAATGCTCGAAAGCACCCCGCACGGCTTTTTGCCGCTTGCTGCCGCATATTTGTCCAGTATGTTCTTTACGAAATAAGCCGTCGTCGATTTGCCCTTTGTGCCCGTAATTCCGACAGTTTTAAGATGCTCCCAGACCTTGTTAAAATAAATATTTGCGAGCACCGCAATCGCGCGGCGAATATCCTTTACGATGATGTAGCCCGCAGAGCCCCGGGCAGCTGCGTATCGCCTGTCGCTTACATAGCAAAAGGCTCCGTTTTCAATCGAGGACATTAAGAATTCCTCTTTGAACCTCGCACCCTTGCAGATGAAAAGCGTACCCTCGGTGACGCGCCTGCTGTCGTATGTCAGATTCTCAACCTTGCGTGCGCCAAGCTTTGGATCGACATTGGTCTCGTCCACAAGCTTCAGTGCCTTTAGCTCCTCAAGATATTCGTTTAGGTAGTGTTTTGTTTTATCCATATATCTGTATCCTGTTGTGCCCTTACTTCAAATATTTTTTATACTTGTAGTAATGTCCGAGCTGGCCCTTTATGAGCTTGAGCTTCCTTGAAAAATCCGAATCCGGTGCGTAGAAAAGCGGATTTACCACCTTTCCCTTTGAGATGAGCTGTTTCATCTTTGCAACCATTTCCTTGTTTTTGACATATTTGAATGCAACGCCCTTTGGAATTACCATCCAGAGGTTTTCGTTGTCAACGATGTTGAGCGGTAGCTCCCTGCCGTTGATCCAGTCCTCTACGAAATATTCCGCAACATTTGCGCCTGCGCCTGTAACGTAGTAATTCGAGCGGCCCTGACGGGTGTTTATTTCAAACGCCTTGAACTTGTTATCGCGCATATCGTACTTTATGTCGAAGTTTGAAAACCCGATGTAGTGCATTTCCTCGAGAAGCTTTTTGTACTTCATCTCGAGCTCTTTGTCCACCTCGGTGATAATTACCGCGTGATTTCCGATGCCGTGCGGTGTGTGCTCCTCGAGGAGCACATGTCCGAGGCACATCATCTTTACCTGTCCGTTGTGGTCCGAATAGCTGGTGAGAACGCGCATATACGAATCATCGCCCGGTATAAAGTTCTGGATGATGTTGCTGTCGTTATAGCCGGCACCGTAGATGTCGTCAAGCACGGACAGCACCTCCTCAAAGGTGTCCACGCAGTAAACCTTTTTCTGCGTCGGGAATGGGTGCTTCCAGTATTCGATACCGCTCGATGGCTTGATGATGAACGGCCCACCGAAGGGAAGTGTGAAATCGTGCCCCATTTCCTTTCTGTGCACGAAGGTGTCGGGATAGTCAACGCCCACCTTTTCGCACATCTCATAGAACTTTTCTTTGTTGATGAGTTCCTCCATCATCGAAAGGTCGATATAAGGGGCAACCACATTTTCCGGATAAGCGCCTTTGTTTGCGCTGATCCTCTCCACATACGCATCACCACACCCGATAAGCAGCACCTTTTCATCGGCATGCTCCTTTGCGAACTCGGTCACCAGCTTCATGAAGGTTTCCTGTTCGTCAGCCTTTGGGTTTGGCGTGTAGTGCATTATCTTTGATCCGTAGCAAGGCATGGTCGGATATTTTCCATAGACATAAGGACGTATTCCGTACCTTTCGTGAAATGCTCTCGCTACGCTGTATACGTTGATATCACCCGCAAAGAGCAGCGGGACGAATCTGTTTTTTTCTGTGTTTTCCATAGTATGTCTGCGCCTCCGATTCGCACAAAAATCCAACTTATATCATACAATAATTTGCGCTTTTTTGCAACAAAATAGGACCTCATAAAGTACGAATTTATGAGGTCCAAAAATTCAATTTTTTACTCAGGTTTTACCCGGGATTAGTCTTCCTTGTGCCACTCTACTTTTACATCCTCGACAACACTTACGTCAGGATTCTGAGCTTCAGGCGCCGGATTAGGTTCTGCCTCCGGTGTAGGTGCTGCTCCTGTATCCGGGGTATCAGCCTTTGCCTCTGCCGGCTCTTCCTTTGAAAGCGGCTCGCTTATCATATCATCCTCGTCAGTGAGCTCCTTTAAGTTGCCAGCCATGATTTCGTACATTGCAACTCCTGCAGCCTGAACATAAGGCATAAGATATATAACGCCAATAGATGCAACTGTTGCAATCAGAACAAAGGCAACTCTCATACCTGTGGACATGAGTCCCATGTTCTTCTCGATTGCACCAACGATGCCCTGAGGGATACCTGCGAGTAAATACCAGCCGATAAACGAAAGCATTAAGCAGAAATACTTTGACTTGTTTCCGTTCATCATTTTCTTGGATTCGTTAATGCACTGAGATGCGCTGTATTCAGGGTGATCAACCAGAATCAGGAATGCCTGGCTGTATCTGAAGGACGCGATAATTCCCGGAATGACGAAAAGGAGCGTCCAGAGAATTACCTTGATTGTGATCAGCAGCATCAGCACAAAGGTTTTTCCAAAGTTTTCAAAGCCCGCAAAAATCTGACCTGTTTCGGCATTTTTCTTTCTGAAAACACTCATGACGTAGAGCGTATATCCATACGAGAAAGGCCCTGTAACAAGCAGCGAATAAAGGCCTGCAAGTCCCTGTGCCGGTGATGTCGGCGGGAAAATCGCCATAATCAGCGATGCAGGCAGTGAAATTGCCAGATAGAAAATAATAGATACCACAAATGCCTGAGCCCACTGTCCGCGGAGCGCCTCTCTTGCAATCGCTCTCAGGTCACGGCTGGGCAGGGTTACAATGATTTGATTTTCCATAAAATCCTCCTTTTATTCCCTTTTGAAATAAATATACAATAAGTCAAAAAAACTGACCATAGTTATATTACTATAGTCAGCTTTAATTTTCAACAAATTTGGTTCAATTTATTTATTCTCGAACTTTGGA
>JAEEGU010000123.1 GCA_016280485.1 Bacillota bacterium
GCATGGGCGGCGTTTCCGGACATGCGGGACTCTTCTCGAACGCATCAGACCTTGCAAAGCTCGCGAGCGTAATGTTCACGGGTGGCTACGGAAAGAACCGCTACTTCTCGCAGGATGTCATAGATCTGTTCACCGCGCCAAAATCCCTCGACTTCGGTCAGTGGGGCCTCGGCTGGTGGCGCCAGGGCACCGACAAGCGTGTTTGGTACTTCGGAACCCAGGCTTCGTCCGAGACAATCGGTCACCAGGGCTGGACCGGTACGCTGGTTGTAATAGACCCTTCACGCGATTTGGTTATCGCTTATCTCACAAATAAAATAAACTCACCTATAATCGATACATCCGTAGATGCCAACGGCTTCAGCGGAAAGTGCTTCACAGCGTCGACTCTGGGCTTTGTGGCGCAGATTCTTTCGATAGGAATGGACACAAGCGAGGATATCTCGGAGCAGCTACTCGACCTCACGGCCGATATGGCAGCTGAGAGCCTCAAAAAGATTCCGGAGGGCGCGCAGGCTGACCACCCTTACGTGAAGAACAGCCAAAGCAAGATTGATGTCCTCAGGAAGTGGGCTAAAGCCGCAGGAAGCGCTAAATACGCAGCCTTCGCGGACGAGCTTACAGGCATGCTGCCTCGCGACGCTGTCGGCGGCTTCACTGACGTGTCCGTCAAGGATTGGTACGCGACCGGTGTGCGCTATTGCGCTGAGAACGGCCTTATGAACGGTGTAAGTGCGACGCGCTTCGCACCGAACCTCACTGCCGGCCGTGACACGCTTGTGACAATTCTCTGCCGCATGGCGGGAAGCTCAACACCTTCTGCTGTCGCTACCTTCCCGGATGCGCAGGGTGACACACTTACACGCGAGCAGCTTGCGGTAATGCTCTACAGAATGGCGGGCATAGAGAGTGACGGCGGCGCAATGGGGCTTGCGGGCTATGAAGACGCAACCGCCATTTCGGACTGGGCTTACGAGGCAATGCAGTGGGCGGTAAGAAGCGGCATCATAAAGGGTGGTAATACCAACACCTTAAGGCCCGGCGATTCCGTAAATCGCGCAGAGCTTGCAACTATCGTTATGAGATTCGCCGAGTTGTGATAGGAGAATTCTATGAGCTTTGATAAAAAGACAGTTAAATATGTTGTGCTGATTGTAATACTGGCAGGGCTTGCCCTTTGGGTGGCGCTGAACCCGGCTACCTTTGTTGCGGGGCTTTCCGGGCTGCTGAGCCTCTTAAATCCTCTGATTATAGGATTCATTATGGCATACATCCTGAATATACTGCTTAAAAAGGTTGAGGGCCTGCTGTGGCGCCTGCCTAAGCCTGCACCGGGCAGCCGGAGAGCAAAAATCTTTCCGGGCTTTTGCAGGGTTTTCGGCATCATAATATCCGTAGTTCTTTTGGCGGCATTCTTGGCGCTGGTAATCCTGCTATTGATTCCGGCAGTCAGGGAGGCCTGCGGCATGCTGGTGGCGCAGTTCCCGGGATATTGGGAGCATCTGCAGAATTTGATTGCGTCCCTTTCCGAGAAGTATGGTCTCAGCAAAATATCCTTGCCGGATCTTTCGGTCAACTACGATAAAATAGTGGGCATCGCGCAGAAGTTCTTTACCACCGGATTCACTTCGGCTATGGGATTCATGTCATCACTTGTAAGCATCGTTATCAACGGGCTTTTGGGCTTTGTTTTTGCCATCTATATGTTGTCGGGAAAGGAAAAGCTGGCGGCTCAGTCTGCAAAGCTGGTTAAGGCATATGCTTCCGAAAAAGCAGCGGATGAAATCTTCTACGTTGCAAAGAAGGCTAACGAGATTTTCTCAAAGTTCATCGTTGGGCAGGTGACGGATGCGGCTATTCTGGGATTCCTCTGCTTCATAACCATGACGATATTCCGCTTCCCATACAGCGGCATGATAGGCATCTTAATCGGCTTCACAGCCCTGATACCTGTTTTCGGCGCATTCATCGGCACCGGTATCGGAGCGTTCCTAATACTTATGACAGATCCGATTAAGGCTCTGTGGTTCATCATTATGGTGGTTATTCTGCAGCAAATTGACGGTAATTTGATTTACCCGAGAGTGGTTGGCAGCTCTGTCGGGCTCCCGGCCATTTGGACACTTTTCGCAGTGCTGGTTGGTGGCTCCGCGGGAGGCATCATGGGCATGCTCTTTGGCGTGCCGCTTGTAGGGCTGATTTATACTTTAATCCGCCGCGATGCAGAAAGGCGTCTGGAAAGGAAAGCGTCAATGTTCCCAAACGGTTGACTTTACATTCCGAATGTTCTACAATTTGAGAGGATGGGGATTTCCCCTGTCCTCTCAATTTTTATTATCCCGACAGCAGGGAAAACAGAAAGGAACAGGTCGATGAGCGACAAATTTAAAGACGAGATAAACATGACCCTGATGACCGACTTTTACGAGCTCACCATGGCAAACGGATATCTCGAGTCCGGGATGAAGGACGATATAGCATGCTTTGACATGTTTTTCAGAAACATCCCTGACGGTGGCGGTTTCGCCATAATGGCAGGATTGGAGCAGATGATAGAATACTTAAAGGAGCTCCGATTCACAGACAAAGATATTGCATTCTTACGCGGCAAGGGAATTTTCTCCGAAAAATTCCTCGAATATCTCAAGGAATTCAAGCTGGAATGTGACATTTACGCAGTACCGGAGGGAACTCCGATTTTCCCGTATGAACCGATAGTTACGGTAAAGGGCCCTGTGATGCAGGCACAGTTCCTCGAAACACTGATACTCCTGATGATAAACCATCAGAGCCTGATTGCAACAAAGGCAAGCCGTATCGTTCGTGCCGCAGACGGCAGAGCGGTAATGGAATTCGGTACGCGCCGCGCTCACGGCACATCGGCTGCTGCTTACGGAGCACGTGCCGCTTACATAGCGGGCTGCGTCGGCACAGCCTGCGCAGTTGTGGACAGAGATATGGGTGTTCCGGCTCTCGGAACCATGGCACACAGCTGGATTCAGATGTTTGACAACGAATACGAGGCATTCAAGAGATACGGAGAAATCTATCCGTCAAACTGCGTGCTGCTCGTAGATACATACAACGTATTAAAATCCGGTATTCCGAATGCGATAAAGGTCTTCAAGGAGCTCAACCCTCCAAAGAAGGGCATCCGTATCGACTCGGGCGACATCACCTACCTCACCAAGCAGGCGAGGAAGATGCTCGACGACGCGGGCCTTACCGACTGCCAGATCTGCATTTCGAACTCGCTCGACGAGTACCTCATTCGTGAAGTGCTCCGCGAGGGCGCATGCATCGATTCCTTCGGCGTAGGCGAAAGACTCATTACCGCAAAGAGCGAGCCGGTATTTGGCGGCGTTTACAAGCTTTCCGCACTCAAAAAGGACGGAAAGATGATTCCAAAAATCAAAATCAGCGAAAACGTTGCAAAGATTACAAATCCGGGCTACAAAAAGCTCTACAGATTTTATGACAACGAGACAGGTAAAGCTCTCGCGGATGTCATCGCACTCGCAGATGAGCCGATGCCAAAGGCTGACGGCTACGAAATCTTCGATCCTAACGCCGTTTGGAAGAGAAAGAAGCTTACAAATTACCGTGTAGAAGAGCTGCAAAAGCAGATTTTCGAGCACGGCAAATGTGTATATGAGTCACCTTCCGTAAACGAGATCAGAGAATACTGCGCACAGCAGATCGATAATCTCTGGCCTGAAATCCTGCGTTTTGAAAATCCGCAGGAATACTATGTGGACCTTTCGGAAGAACTTTGGAACGTAAAGAACAACTTACTTCGTGAACATTCAGCTGAATAAAGGAGGTAAAATATGGCACTCGTAACATCAAAGGAAATGTTTGCAAAGGCGCTCAAGAGCGATTACGCAGTAGGCGCATTCAACGTAAACAACATGGAAATCATTCAGGGTATCGTTGATGCCGTAAAGGAAGAAAACGCTCCCGTAATCCTTCAGGTTTCCGCAGGAGCACGTAAGTATGCACGTCCGGCTTACCTGATGAAGCTCGTGGAGGCAGCAGTTATCGACACAGGTCTTGACATCTGTCTGCACCTCGACCACGGCGAAGATTTCGAAATCTGCAAAAAGTGCGTGGACGACGGCTTTACATCGGTTATGATTGACGGCTCAAAGCATCCTTACGAGGAAAACATCACCCTCACCAAGCAGGTGGTTGAGTATGCTCATGCCCATGGCGTTGTAGTAGAAGCAGAACTCGGCAAGCTCGCGGGCGTTGAAGACAATATAAAGGTTGACGCAAGATCCGCCACCTTCACCGATCCGGAGGAAGCTGCAGAGTTCGTACAGCGCACAGGTGTTGACTCACTCGCAATCGCTATAGGCACCAGCCACGGCGCATACAAGTTCAAGGGCGAGCCTTATCTCGATTTCGAGAGATTAAAGACTATCCACAATCTGATTCCCGACACACCTCTCGTTCTCCACGGAGCATCAACAGTGCTTCCTGAGTTCGTAAACAAGTGCAATCAGTACGGCGGAAACATTCCGGGCGCACAGGGTGTTCCTGAGGATATGATTCGTGAATCCACAAAGTGGGGTATCTGCAAGGTCAACATCGATACCGACCTGCGTCTTGCAATGACTGCAGAGGTAAGAAAGTTCCTGGTTGAAAACCCTGCGGAATTCGACCCACGCAAGTATCTCTCACCTGCAAGAGCTGCAATCCAGGGAATGGTACAGCACAAGATAAAGAACGTTTTGAACGCTTCCGGAAAGAGATAAAAAAGCTTAATTAAAAAGGGCACGCTGCCCGTCAAAACCCGAGGGAAATTTCCTTCGGGTTTTTTGTTAAAACGCATTCGAAAATGTTCACTAATGCAGAAATTGGTGGTATAATACATAATATATGAGAAAATTCAAACAGTTCGGAACGGACTGTGCGCTTAATTGCGTCTAAAACAAAACAAAGGAGAGGCCTGTGAGAAATCTTTTCAGCAACGACGAAATTTACCTCTTCCGCAGAGGTGAATACTTCAGGAGCTTCGACAAACTTGGAGCTCACGAAGCGACTGTGGACGGTAAAAAAGGCTACATTTTCGGCGTATGGGCGCCGGATATCAAAAAAGCCTTTGTTACCGGAGAGTTTTGCGATTGGCTGCCTTATGCAAATGAAATGGTGCCCGAGGAGGGCGGCATATGGTCAGCTTTTATTGAAGGTGTGAAACCGGGAATGCTTTACAAGTTCGTCATAGAGACAAACGACGGACGGCTTATGTACAAGGCGGACCCTTATGCTTTTACGGCGGAAGTGCCGCCGGGAACGGCATCGCGTACGGTAAAAAAGCTTTCCTACAAGTGGAAGGACAAAATATACATGGAAAAGCGCCGGCTATTCCCACCGCTTAAAAAGCCGCTTAATATCTACGAGGTTCACTGCGGTTCATGGACGCGCGACGACAGCGGAGAGCCGCTTACCTACAGCGCGCTTGCGGAAAAGCTCGTTCCCTATGTAAAGGACATGGGCTATACCCATATCGAGCTTATGCCGGTGATGGAGCATCCTTTCGACGGATCGTGGGGCTATCAGATTACGGGGTATTATGCGCCAAGTTCGCGCTACGGTACGCCCGAGGATTTCTGTGCGCTCATAGATGCATGTCACAAGGAAAAAATCGGCGTAATCATCGACTGGGTGCCCGGACATTTCTGCAAGGACGAGCACGGACTTTCCAGGTTTAACGGCGCGCCTCTCTACGAAAAGAGAGAGCATCCGCAGTGGGGAACCGACATATTCGACTTCGGGCGAGGCGAGGTAAAGAGCTTCCTCATTTCAAATGCGCTCTACTGGATTGAAACCTTCCATATCGACGGAATCAGAGTGGACGGCGTCTCTAGCATGCTCTATCTCAATTTCGGTGTTGAAAACGAAAAAGACAAGATTTACAACAGCGAAGGGACAGAGGAAAATCTCGAGGCATCTGCATTCTTAAAGCGTCTAAATTACGAAATAGGAACACGCTATCCGGAGGTAATGATGATTGCCGAGGAAAGCACGGCGTGGCCGCTTGTCACATATCCACCGGATACGGGCGGGCTCGGATTCCATTTCAAGTGGAACATGGGCTGGATGAACGACACGCTCTCCTACATGCAGACGGACTTCCCGTCGAGGCCGGAGAGGCATGGGCTGCTCAACTTCTCGATGATGTATGCCTTTAACGAAAACTTCATCCTGCCGCTTTCGCACGACGAAGTGGTGCACGGCAAGTGTTCTCTCATCGGACGCATGCCGGGAGATTACTGGAGACAGTTTGCGGGAATGAGAGTGCTGGCACTCTACCAGATGACGCATCCGGGCGCAAAGCTCAATTTCATGGGTAATGAAATCGCCCAGTTCATAGAGTGGCGCTATTACGAGGGAATAGAGTGGTTCCTGGCAAAGGAATACGAATCCCACGCAAAGCAGCAACAGCTCGTAAAGAGCCTGAATCACCTTTTCACAAGAGAAAAGGCGCTCTGGCAGAAAAACTATGAAGAGGAGGGCTTCCGCTGGCTTGATGCCGACGATTCCTCACAGTCTATACTTACATTTGTGCGCAGCGGAGATAATCCGATGGACGATTTGGTAGTCATCCTCAATTTCCGTCCTGACACATACGAAAAATTCAGAGTCGGTGTGCCGCGCAAAGGAAAGTGGAAAGAGATTTTCAATAGTGACGGAACAGAGTTCGGCGGAAACGGTTATATAAACGAAGGTGTGTTAAAGTGTGATAAAGAGCCGTACCACGGCATGGAATACTCAGTTGAGGTAAAGGTTCCGTCGATTGGTGGACTCATATTAAAGGGCAGCAGATAAGAAACAAGGAGACCGGAAATTATGTTTCAAAACAAACAGGAATTTAAGGATAAATATATGAGCTACTGTCTGCAGGAAATAGGCAGACCGTTTGAAAGATGCTCCGACAGAGAAAGATTTTATGTCCTCGCCGACATGATATCCGACAATGCCAGAGAGATTGAAAGTGCTCACGGAAAGCAAAAGGAAAAGAAAAAGGTCTTTTACTTTTCCATGGAGTTTCTGATAGGGCGTCTGCTCGACGACTATCTCAGCAATCTCGGCATCAGAGATATGGTTGAGGATGGTCTTAAGGACCTGGGGGCAGACCTCGAAGCCCTGGAGCTTCAGGAAAGGGAGCCGGGCCTCGGAAACGGCGGCCTTGGCAGGCTTGCAGCGTGCTTCCTCGATTCCATGGCGGCGCTTGGCGTAGCGGGCTACGGAAACGGGATCCGTTACAAGTACGGTCTTTTCAGACAAAAGATAGAGGACGGGCGTCAAAAGGAACTTGCCGACAACTGGCTTGAAAACGACTACCCTTGGGAGGTCAGAAAGGACGACAGCACCGTGTTCGTGCGCTTCGGCGGCGAAGTAAAACGCCACGAGGAGGACGGCAGATTCTGGTTCACATGGGAGGGCGGAGAGCTGGTTCGTGCCGTGCCGTATGATGTGCCGATTGTGGGCCATAACGGTACCCGCGTAAGCAACCTGCGCCTCTGGAGTACAGAACCTTACAAAGATGATTTCGACATAGACGCCTTTGACCGCGGCGAATACAGCGAAGCGGTGCGTTATCGCGCCGACGCCGAGGCCATCAGCTACATGCTCTATCCGAACGACAGCAATATCAACGGCAAAAGGCTCAGGCTGAAGCAGGAGTATCTTTTCGTGGCAGCCGGGCTTTCTACAATACTACGCAGCTATTACGATTATTACGGCGAGGATTGGGAAAAGTTCCCGAGCCGCGTCGCTATCCACACAAATGACACACATCCGGCACTCTGCGCACCGGAACTGATGCGTATGCTGATGGATGACTACGATGTGGACTGGGATACGGCGTGGGATATTGTCACAAAGTCTGTTTCATTTACAAACCACACCATCCTTTCGGAGGCGCTGGAGTGCTGGCCGATCGACATAATGAGGCAGATGCTGCCAAGAACCTATATGATTATCGAGGAAATCGACCGCAGATTTAAAGAATCCGTGCCGATTGATATCGAAAACAGGCACAGAGTGCTTGCAAACACCTCGATTTTGTGGGACGGCACAGTGCGTATGGCAAACCTTTCAATCATCGCTTCCTATTCGGTAAACGGTGTTGCGGCGCTGCATACGGAAATCTTAAAGAATATCGTCTTTAGCGATTTTTACAAGCTGATGCCGGAGAAATTCAACAACAAGACGAACGGTGTATCGCACAGGAGATTCCTTGCGGAGTCAAATCGTCCGCTTGAGAACCTGATAAACACTGCGATAGGAAAGGACTGGATTGGCGATGCGAGCAAGCTTTCAGAGCTTTACAAGGAGGAAAACAATCCCGCATTCCTGCATGCACTGGAGGCGGCAAAGCGTGCAAACAAGGAAAGACTCGCTTACTTCCTCAAGGTTGGCTGCATGACAAATGTTATACCGGACGGCGTGTTCGATATTCAGGTAAAGCGTTTCCATGCGTACAAGCGTCAGCTCCTCAATGTATTCAAGATAATAGACTACTATTTCAGACTCCTCGACGGAACTGCGCCGGAGCTCCCACCTTGCAATTTCATCTTTGCGGGAAAAGCGGCCCAGGGATATAAGTTCGCAAAGGATGTCATATACCTGATAAATCGTGTGGCTGAAAAGATTAATAACGACGAGCGAGTGGCAGGGAAGATAAAGGTTGTCTTCGTGGAGAACTTCTCCGTAGGCACGGGGCAGCTCATCTATCCGGCAGCAGATATCTCCGAGCAGATTTCCACGGCCGGCATGGAAGCATCCGGAACCGGCAACATGAAGTTCATGATGAACGGCGCGATCACGCTCGGAACACTGGACGGCGCAAATGTTGAAATCCTTGAAAAGGTCGGAGAGGAAAACATCACCATCTTCGGTCTCAGGGCCGAGGAGGTTGAGCATTTACGCGAAACCGGCGACTACCAGGCATTTTCTTATTACAACGGCAATGCCCGCATAAAGAGAGTGGTTGATTCACTGACCGACGGCACATTCTCCGACAAATTGGACGATTTTGCGGGAATACGCGACGAACTCGTGTTTTCAAATGACTATTTCTTCGTGCTTCGCGATATGCCTGCATATATCGAGGCATGGGAAAAGACTATGAAAATATACGCGGACAGAGAACATTGGAACAGAATATCTCTCCGAAACATTGCGGCTTCGGGATTCTTTTCCAGCGACAGGACGATAAAGGAATACGCAGACGAGATCTGGGGGTGCTAAACTATGAAGAAAAAGAAATGTATCGCAATGCTCCTCGCGGGCGGACAGGGCAGCAGACTTGGCAGCCTGACCAAGCAAATAGCAAAGCCGGCAGTTTCTTTCGGCGGCAAGTATCGTATCATCGATTTTTCTCTTTCAAACTGTGCGACCTCGCACATCGATACGGTGGGCGTGCTGACACAGTACCGGCCTATGATGCTTAACGCTTATATCGGTAACGGCGCTTCATGGGACCTCGACGGTCCGGACGGCGGAGTGTTCATTCTGCCGCCTTACGAAACGGAAAAGGGCGGTAACTGGTACAAGGGCACGGCGGATGCGATATACAGAAACCTTGACTTCATAAAGGCAAACGACCCGGAATACGTTCTGATTATTTCGGGCGACCACATATACAATATGGATTACAGGCGCATGCTGAACACTCACACGGGGCACAAGGCGGACCTTACCATTTCAGTAATGCCTGTGCCTATTGAGGAGGCTTCGAGATTCGGTATCATTACGGCTAACGAGACAAAGCGTATTGAGAAATTTACCGAAAAGCCGAAAAACCCTGATTCGAACCTGGCTTCAATGGGAATTTACATCTTCTCGACAGATGTCTTAATTGACGCTCTCGAAAGGGATGCCGAAAATCCTGACTCAAAGCACGATTTTGGTATGAACGTAATTCCTATGCTTCTTGGCGAGGGGAAACGCCTCTTCGCCCATAAGTTTAAGGGCTATTGGAAGGACGTAGGAACCATACAGAGCTATTACGACACCAATATGGAATTCCTCGACGACGAGAATCCGGCAAAGATTTATAAAAAGTACGAAAAGCTGGTAATGACAAACAATGTGCAGAGTCCGGCAAAGTACATAGGCGAGTCTGCGAAGATTGAAAACGCTTTGGTATCCAACGGTTGCATAGTGCTGGGGACAGTAAAGCATTCAATTTTAAGCCCGGGCTGCTATGTCGGAAAGGGCGCGGTGGTTGAGGATTCAATCCTGCTGCCGGGAGCAAAGGTTAAGGATGGCGCAAAGGTCATCAAGACCATTATGGGCGAGGGCTCCGTGGTGGAGACCGGCGCAAGCATCGGTACAGGCGCAGAGATTGAAACTATAGGCGACAATGCAAAAGTAACGGCAAAGGGGGCGAGATAATGTACAGTATAGATAGCTTGGTTTTCACGAATTGTGAGTTCGAAGGCCTCAGCAAGCTCGCCGGTAACAGAACCGTTGCCGCACTGCCGTTTTGGGGAAAGTATCGTATGATAGACTTCCCTCTCTCGAACCTGGCATGGAACGAGATAACGACCATCGGAATAATTACTCCTTACAAATATCGTTCAATCATAGACCACGTGGGCTCGGGAAAGCCATGGGGCCTTGACAGAAAGATCGGCGGCCTGCACATTCTGCCGGGCACGGTGTGGGGCTATTCGAATGCGAACAGCCGCTTCATACTAAAGGACATCGAGAATAACAAGATTTTCCTTGACCGCAGCAGCGCCGACTATGTTCTCATTACCGCTGCAAATACGGTAAGCGCGGTAGATTATGCAGACCTTGTAAAGCATCACCACGACAGCAAGGCCGATATGACAATCGTTTACAAGGTTGCCGAGTCAAATAACGAATACATGAGCGAGGTACGCATGTCAAAGGACAAGGTTACCAGCATGCACCACGGCGTAAAGAAGGGGCAGCCGATGTTCCTCGACTGCTTTGTAATAAACCGCAGGACGCTCTATAATCTCCTGAAATACTACAAGGCAATCAATTTTATGGATCTTTTCGACATCCTCGGCAGCGAGTTCAACAAAATGGATGTCAGAGCATATGAGTACGAGGATTATTCGTACAGCATCTTCACGGAAAAACAATATTTCGACGCAAATATGGACCTTTTGTGTGAGGAAAAATATGCAAAGCTGATGCTCGAAGGCAGGACAATCCTGACAAAGCAGCACGACCACATGCCTACAAAGTTTGTAGAGGGCTGCGAGGTTAAGAGGTCCATCGTACAGGACGGCAGCCTCATAGAGGGAGCTGTGGAAAACAGCATCATTTCAAGTAATGTCATCATAGAGCGCGGCGCAAAGGTAACAAACAGCATCATATTCCAGGGCTGTGTTATCGAAGCGGGCGCAAAGGTTGACCACGCTATCATAGACAGAAGAAATGTTGTGAACAAACGAGTGTCAATCAAGGGTACAAAGGGCAATCCTTTCGTAATGGGAAAGGCCCAGAAATAGACAGGAAATAAATCGGAGGGGAAATGGCTACGAAAAAAACTAAAGAGATAAACGTCCTCTTTGCCATCTTTGAGGCTCTGCCGTTTATGAAAACGGGCGGCCTCGGGGATGTGGGAGGCTCCATGCCTTTCGAACTTAAAAAGGCCGGGGTCAACGTGCGTGTAATCATGCCAAAGTTCGACACAATACCCGAGGAATACAAATCCCGCATGACGCATGTGGCAGATTTCAATGTGCCGCTCGCTTGGAGAAATCAGTATTGCGGTATAGAAAAGCTGATGTACCGCGGAATGGTATTCTACTTCGTGGACAACGAATATTATTTCAGACGCGGAGCACCTTACGGCTTCTTTGACGACGGCGAGAGAATTGCATTCTTCTCAAAGGCAGTGGTTGAGGCAATGGACCATCTGCCGAATTTCAAATGCGATATACTTCACTGCAATGACTGGCATACGGCACTGGCACCTGTGTTCTTGCGCGAGTTCTACCGCGGACAAAAGGTCTGGGATGATGTGAAAACGGTCCTGACAGTGCACAATATGAAGTTCCAGGGCAAGTATTCGGACTATGTCCTCGGCGATGTTTTGGGCCTTGCGGGCATCAAAGCCGCAGAAGACCAGCTGCGCTGCCCGGGCAAGGCGGTTAACTACCTAAGAGGCGGACTCAGCTATACAGACGCCATTACCATGGTGTCGCCTACCTATGCCGACGAGGTAAAGAATCCTTTCTTCGGTGAGGAACTTGAGGATGTGCTCTGCAGGCGTCAGAATATCCTAAGAGGCATCAGAAACGGCATTGACAATACAAATTACAATCCGGCGACGGACAAGGCTCTAAAGGACAAATTTACGGTCGATGATATTTCGGGCAAGGCTGCGTGCAAGAAAAAGCTGCAAAAGGAGCTCGGACTTAAAGAGGATCCGGATGTCCCGATCATTTCGCTTATCAGCCGCTTAACGCCGCAAAAGGGATGCGATCTCATAACCCGCGTATTTGATGAGATCATGGGCCTCGGGGCTCAGGTAATCATCCTTGGCACGGGCGACAAAAAGTACGAGGACGCGTTCAAGGGCTTTGCTTACAGATACGGCGAGAACTTCAGACTGCTCTTAAAGTTTGACGAGATGCAGTCCCACCGCATCTATGCGGGTTCGGACATACTCCTGATGCCGTCGGTATTCGAGCCTTGCGGCCTCTCGCAGATGATTGCGATGACCTACGGCACTCTGCCGGTTGTGCGCGAGACAGGCGGGCTGAAGGATACGGTACGCCCTTACAACAAGTTTACCGGCGAAGGCAACGGCTTTTCGTTCGCCCACATCAATGCGCACGAGCTTTTGTTTACGCTAAAGGATGCAGTGACACTTTACAGGGAAAACAAAGAGGCCTGGGACAAGCTGCGCGATACTGCAATGCGTGAAGACTTTAGCTGGGACGGCCCAAGCCGTGAATACAAAAAACTCTACGAGGAGCTGCTTGGAAGGTAGCTCAATAGCGGAGGAGTGATGAGAATGGTTCATAATTCAAGGCAGCTTATTTACAGAAAGCCTTTCGGCGCAGTCAGGATAAATGAAAGTGTCTGCCTGCGCATAGCTGCGAATTTTGGCATTTACGAGAGCTGCAGGCTGCGCATATGGATTGACGGGCGCGGCGAAAGCTTTATAGAAATGAACAGGGAAGAAGGTCCGGACGGCACCTTCTTTTCCTGCTGTCCAAAGTTTAGTGACCCTGCCATCGTCTGGTACCATTTCGTTTTGAAATGCCATGACGGCCGCACCGTATGGTACGGCGCAAAGGAGGGCAAGGTAGGCGGCGAAGGCATGGAATACAGCCACGAGCCTTCGTCCTTCCAGATGACGGTTTACAGGGAAAGAAAGCTTCCGGACTGGTACAGAAATGCGGTACTCTATCAGATCTTCCCGGATTCTTTTGCGCGGGATCCTGAGTACAAAAAGCGCGCGGAGGTCCTCTCGCAGCACCGCGAAGGTCCTGAGAGAACTCTTATCGAGCCTTGGGAAACGGAGCCGCATTACGACAAGGACGAATCCGGCAATATCACCCGCTGGAGCTTTTACGGCGGGAGCCTCAAAGGAATCGAGGGTAAGCTGCCGCTGCTTGCCGAAATGGACATAACGGCGCTGTACCTTAATCCTATTTTTGCGGCATCCAGCTGCCACAGATACGATACGGCGGACTTTATGAAAATAGACCCGCTGCTCGGCACGGAGGAGGATTTCAATGCCCTCTGCAAATCGGCGGAAAAACTCGGAATCCGTATAATTTTGGACGGTGTTTTCAACCACACCGGTTGTGACAGCATATATTTCGACAGATACGGCAATTACGGCGGCGGTGCCTACGGAAACGAGGACTCGCCTTATCGCTCGTGGTTCAGTTTCAACGACTCGCCTTGCGGCTATGATGCATGGTGGGGTGTGGCTGACCTGCCTGCGGTAAACGAAAATGAGCCGTCTTACAGAGAGTTTATCACCGGCAGGGACGGCGTGGTCAGGAAATGGCTGCGCGCCGGAGCCTCGGGCTTCCGCCTTGATGTGGCGGACGAGCTGCCGGACGAATTCATAGAGGGCATAAAGTCTGCGCTTCTTTCGGAGAAAGAGGACGGAATATTAATCGGCGAGGTCTGGGAGGATGCGTCGAACAAGGTCAGCTACGGAAAACTGAGGACTTATTTCCTTGGTTCCGAGCTTGACGGCGTTATGAACTATCCTTTCAGGGAAGCCGTTATAGATTTTATGCTCGGCAGGGTTTCTGCTTCCGAAATGGCGGAAATCTTTGAAAGTCTCAAGGAAAACTATCCTCACGATGCCTTTTACGGCGGCTTCAATATGCTGAGTAGCCACGACCGTCCGAGGATACTGACTGTTTTCGGCGAAGAGCCGGAGTGCGCAAAGGCAAGACTTTGGCTTTCGCTGCTTCTGCAGATGACCTTCCCGGGGATTCCGTGCATTTACTACGGCGACGAGGCCGGAATGGAAGGTGGGGCGGATCCGCAAAACAGAGGGCCTTATCCTTGGGGCAAAGAGGATGTCGATACACTCACGATGCACCGTAGCGCACTGTGGTTCAGAAAGAATTTCGATGTGTTTACGGATGGGGATTTCAAGCCGTTTGCGCCTTGCGATGACGTGTTCGGGCATTACAGGAGAAACGGAAAGGACTGCTTTGCGGTTTTGATAAACAGAAATGCATGGGAAAGCAGAGAGGCTGTTTTCGATCTGCCGGAGGGCTTCAGTGCAAAGCGCGTCGCAGACCTACTCGGCGGAAAGGATGCAAAGATAGAGGATGGAAGGGTGCATATAACCCTGAATCCGCTGGATTCAGCAGTGCTGCGGCTTAGCAGCGGGGAGTCGCACGCCGCAAAGCTTGAGCGCGGAGCGGGCGTACTGTGTCATGTTACATCGCTTCCGGGCTTTAATGAAAAGGGTCTTGATGCGGGCTACGATTTCGTGGACGCTCTTGCGGCATCGCACGCGAAATACTGGCAGGTACTCCCGATAAATCCGACCGACGAGCACGGCTCGCCATATGCGGGAAGTTCCGCCTTTGCGGGGAATGTGTACCTCCTGGGGCTGGTTCGCTCGGATATGGAAAAGCTCTTTGCAAAATGCAAAGCGGACAAACAGGAGAAAAAGGAATTTGAGGCATTCTTAAAGGAAAATGCCTATTGGATAAAGGGCTACACGCAAAGCTTCGGACGCGATGCGGATCTCGAGGGCTTTTGCCAGTATCTCTTTGAAAAGAAATGGCTGGAGCTCAAAAAATACGCAAACGATCGCGGCATAAAGATCGTCGGAGACATTCCGATGTTTGTATCCGCAACTTCAGTGGATGCAAGGCTTTGGAAGAAATACTTTAGGCTCGCTCCTGACGGGAGCGTCACAGCTCAGGCGGGTGTGCCACCTGACAGCTTCTCCGAGGAGGGGCAGCTTTGGGGCAATCCACTCTATGACTGGGATGCGCTTGAGGCAGACGATTTCGAATGGTGGATCAGGCGCCTTGCCAGACTTTTCAAGCTATTTGACTATGTGCGCCTCGACCATTTCAGGGGCTTTGAGTCGTGCTGGAGTGTTGAAAAGGGCAAATCCGCAAAGGAGGGCAAATGGGTAAAGGTAAAGGGCAAGGAGCTCTTTGAAGAGGCCTATGCCCGCTTCGGACCGTTGCCTGTTATTGCGGAGGACCTGGGTTTCATCACACCTGCGGTCAGAGCGCTGCTCGACGAGACAGGATTCCCGGGCATGGACATAATGCAGTTTTTCGATGGCGATCCGCTGAACTACAAAGCGCCGAAGGGCAAAATTGTCTATACCGGCACACACGACAATGACACACTGGTGGGCTTTTGCGAGAAGCACTACACATGCAAAGAGACAGAGCCTTCTACCGAGGCTGCGGCTTCCGATGCGGCTGAATCTGCGGCTGAACCGGCCGAAACCGCTGAAGCTATAGCGGAAAAGCTCCTGAAAAAGGCCTTTCACTGCGATGCGGATGTGGTAATCGTACCGCTGCAGGATCTGATGCTCCTTGGTAGCGATGCACGCATGAACGTACCGGGACAGCTCGGCAAAAACTGGTGCTGGCAGGCAAGTGGGTCAAATATGCCGGACGCACAAAAAAGGCTCACCGATTTGATAAACGAAAGCGAAAGGATTTAGTATTATGAACGAATGGAAGAATTTTTGCGACAGCTTATACTACGATAAAGAGAGCAAGCTGATGCTCGAATACGGCGGCATGGGCATGGACGATAAATACATCGAAAAGATGCAGCCGAAGGTGGCGGATGCGCTTTCGCACATGGAAGCCCTGGAGGGCGGTGCAATCGCAAATCCTGATGAAAACAGAATGGTTGGGCACTACTGGCTGAGAAATCCAAAGCTCTCGCCGTCGACCGAGATTAAAGACGAAATTGAGAGCGCAAAGGCGCGCGTGTATGAGTTTGCGGAAAAAATCCGCACGGGCAAAATCCTTTCAGAGGGCAAGGAAAAGTTTGAATACGCGCTTATTGCGGGAATCGGCGGCAGCAGCCTCGGCCCTGCATTCATCTACGATGCGCTCCACGAGGCCGGCAAGGGACTAAGGCTCCTGTTTTTGGATAACACAGACCCTGCAGGCATGGACAGAAGCTTCTCTGCGGTAGCAGAGGCTGCGGACAGGACGCTCTTAATCGTAATCTCAAAGAGCGGCGGCACAATAGAAACGCGCAACGCCATGGAGGAAGCACGCAGCTTCTACACGGGCAAGGGACTCGACTTTGCAAAGCATACGGTCTGCGTCACCGGCGCGGGCAGCAAGCTCGAAGGCATTGCGAAGAGCGAAGGCTGGCTTGACATCTTCCCTATGTGGGACTTTGTGGGCGGCAGGACGTCTGTAATGTCGGCGGTGGGGCTACTCCCACTCTCGCTTGCGGGAATCGATACAGAGGCGCTTTTAAGAGGCGCAGCGGACTGTGATGCACTTGGCAGAAACAAAGAATTCCGTGAAAACCCTGCGGCCGTTCTGGCACTTGCATGGCATAAAGCAAGCGGCGGCGAGGGCGGCGAGAGCATGGTTGTGCTGCCTTATCGCGACAGCTTAAACCTCTTCGCAAAATATCTCCAGCAGCTCATAATGGAGTCGCTGGGTAAGGAACTCGACCTTGACGGGAAAAAGGTAAATCAGGGGCTTGCGGTCTTCGGAAACAAGGGTTCATCCGACCAGCATTCTTACGTGCAGCAGCTCGTGGGCGGACCGTTTAACGTTTTCGTAACCTTCGTACAGGTCTTAAAGGACCGAGAGGGCAAATCACCTGAGGTTGGCGAGGAGAGCACCAGCGGAGATTACCTCAATGCATTCATGCTCGGCACGAAGCGCGCGCTCGAGGACCACGGAAAGCACACCGTTACGATTACTGTGCCTAATGACACTGCATACTATGTGGGCATGCTGATTGCGCTCTACGAGAGGGCGGTCGGCATCTACGCAAAGATGATAAATGTGAACGCTTACCACCAGCCGGCGGTTGAATTCGGAAAGAAGGCTGCGGGTGGATTCATCGAGCTCAAGAATGTGGCAAAGGCATACCTTGCGGCAAACAGGGGCAAGGAGTTCACCGCAGGCGAGCTTGCGAGTACCCTAGGCAAGACCGGCGAGGAAGCGGCACTGTTCCGCTTGCTCCTCCATCTTTCGGAAAATGACCCGGATGTGGAGATGATACCGGCAGAGCCGATAACAGAGGCAAAATTCCGTGGATAGAGAGAATTAAAAAGTAAAAGGGTGACTCTAAATGCAAAAGACGCATTTGGAGTCACCCTTTTTTTACTTTTACACAAAAACATGTTTTAGATGCCGAATTCACAGAGGTAGTCGATGCATTCCTCTTTGGTGGCGCCGGCCGGTATGAAGTGGTTACCCATCTGAATCTTTGAAGCCGCACCCGCCGCGTTGACATAGGTGAGGAACTCCTCGGAGCTTTCAAAGAAGCCGCAGCTTACAAGCACATTACCTAGGTCGGTCAGATTCTCGCCGGCATTGACGTAAACTGCGTAAACTTCAGGCTCGTCACTGTCTGCGGTGACACCGCCGTCTGTGGTGGAAATAGCCGAATCACTCGCTGTGCCGTCCTTGTCCCCGCGGTCGTAAGGTGTGGTAATCGGACCTTCGTTTGCCGCCGCCTCGTGAGCCTCCGCAACCAGAGCCTCCGGGTATTCCATGATGACGTTCACACGCCACAGGATGATAACGGCCGCCAGAGCCAGAATTACCAGTGCTATAAATATATCGCTTTTGTCATAAAAAAAGTTTTTGATCCAATTCATAATTTATCTCCCAACACTCATACTTTACCACAAAATTGTAATTCAAACAATGAAGAAATGGTGAAATTTCGCACTGATGCGATTTTCTTTGAAAAGGAACCGTAAATGTGCTATCATATAAGGTATGGTAAAAATAACGATTGGCGAAAACGAGGCAGGCCAGAGACTGGACCGTTTCCTAAAGAAATATTACAATCAGGCGCCGCTTTCGGCTATATACCGCATGATTCGAAAGGATGTAAAGGTGAACGGAAAGCGTGCCGCGCAGGAAACACTTTTGTCGTCCGGGGATGAGCTTTGCGTATATATCACGGATGAACAGGACGGCGAGTTCCGCAGGGCCCGCGAGATAAAGCACGCGAGGAAAAGCTTTAAAATTGCCTACGAGGACGAAAACCTCCTGGTTGCCGAAAAGCCTGCGGGGCTTCTCACGCACGGCGATCGCCACGAAAAAAAGAACCATCTGACCAATCAGGTCATTTCATACTTAATCGAAAAGGGTGAGTACTCACCGCGAACAGAAAAGACGTTTACTCCCTCGCCGGCAAACAGACTGGACCGTAATACGAGCGGGCTGGTGCTGTTCGGCAAGACCGCTGCGGCGCTGAGAACTGCCAACCGCATGATCCGCGAAGAAGGCTACGTCAGCAAGTTCTACCTCACGGTTGTGGCCGGCCACATGGCAGAGTCCATGAAGCTGCGCGGCCGCATGGAAAAGGACGGCTTCTCCAACACCGTGCGCGTGCTCGGCGAGGATGCCGATGAAGGCAAGGAAATGGAGACAAATGCGGTACCTCTCGCTTATGGGAGGCTGGGTAGTGTTGAGTTCACGCTTGTGGAAGTGGAACTCATCACAGGCCGCACGCATCAGATCCGCGCGCATCTTTCGAAGGCGGGCTACCCGATAATCGGCGATGCCAAGTACGGAAGGCGCCGCATCAACGATTTGGTGAGCAGAGAGTTTGGACTCACGACACAGCTTCTGCACGCTTACAGGCTTGAGTTTTTGCGCGGTGAGGACGAGCTTTCCTACATGGCGGGAAAAGTGATAAAGAGCGAGCTCACACCGGATGAGGCTGCGATTGTACGGAAAATATTCGGCGCGAATGTACCTTAAGGCAGCGGCCTCTAAAGAGAGGCTGTGCAACGCTCGGAGCAACCGGAGTAAAAGAAACGAAAGAGAAAGAGAAGGGGAAAACCCAAAATGAACATTGAAGAAAACAAGGAATTGAACGTAATAAACGTAATAGAGGATACGACGCAGAACGCAGGCGTTGAAAACCCGGAGGGAGCGGTTGCATCGGCCGACGCGCCTGACGGTGAAATGGCGGTAGAGGGCGTGGGGGAAGCACACGCTGCGCCGAAAAAGGAAAGCGCAAAGACAATTGTAAAGGAATGGGTCTGCGATATTGCAATCGCGGTTCTGATTGCGGTCCTGATCCTGCAGTTTATAAAGCCGACGATAGTAAAGGAGAGCTCCATGGAGCCGACTCTTTATGAGAACCATTACATATTCTTAAGCAAGCAGGCATATACGCTGTTTGGGGACCCGCAGCGCGGGGATATCGTGGTATTCCATTCGGATCTGACACGTGCGGACGGTGCTGAAAAGCTCCTGATTAAGAGAGTTATAGGTCTGCCGGGCGATGAGATCTCCATCATGAACGGAAAGGTCTATATAAACGGCGAGGAATATGAAGAGGAATATATAAAGGATGGCTACACAAACGGCGATATTGAAGGCATGGTTGTGCCGGAGGGCTCGCTCTTCTGCATGGGCGACAACCGCCTGGTAAGCATAGACAGCCGTGACGATCGTGTCGGCTGTATTGAGGAGGCAAGAATTGTGGGTAAGGCAGTTTTCCGCCTGGCACCTTTTGGCTTAATCGGTCCTGCGAGCAAGTGGGTGGGTGAGCGAAAAGAGGCCGCAAAGATTGCCGGTGATGCCGACTACGCACAGTAGATATAAAATAGAGATAGATTAGACATATGAATCCTTAAAAATAAAGGATATGCAGATATGCCGCAATCTATACGGCGATGGCTGGATAAACGAAAAAAAGGGAGAATTGGAATGAAAAAAGAACGAAAATTAGTGGCGAATAACAAAAAAGCCCGACATGATTATTTTATAGATGAGACCTATGAGGCAGGAATCGTTTTGACGGGGACGGAAATCAAATCCGTTCGTCAGGGCAGGGTTAATATAAAGGAATCCTACGCAAAGGTGGAGGATGGTGAGGTAATCGTTTACGGAATGCACATCAGCCCCTACGAGCAGGGAAACCGTTTTAACACAGACCCGCTCCGCCCGAAAAAGCTGCTCCTCCACAAAAAGGAGATAAGCAAGCTCATAGGACTCATTTCTCAGCAGGGATTGACACTGATTCCGCTGACGATATACATAAACGAAAGCGGTCTCGCTAAAATGGAGCTGGCTGTCGCACGAGGCAAAAAGCTCTATGACAAGCGCGACGACTTAAAGAAACGCGACGACGAGCGCCACATGGCCCAGGCTATGAAACGCTGATTCGGGGCGGTCAGAGGATAAAACCATGAGAAAGGTACTGAATGCAATTAGACATGACATAATACTGGTTGTAGCATTTTTTGCAGCTGTTATCAGCTGCTTTTTTGTGCGCCCTGATTCCGCATACGCCGGCTACATCGACTGGCGAACCCTGGCGCTTTTGTACTGCCTCATGGTCGTGGTTGCAGGCCTTCGCAGAGCCGGAGTCTTCAGTTCGCTCGCGCGAGCGCTTTGCAAGCGCGCCTCGACCACCAGGCAGCTGGGTCTTGTGCTGGTGATGCTCTGCTTTGTAAGCTCCATGCTGATTACAAACGATGTATCGCTTTTAACCTTTGTGCCGTTTTCGATAATGGTACTCTCGATTGCGGGGCAGCAGAAACAGATTATCCCCGTAATCGTATTCCAGACCATTGCGGCGAATATGGGGAGCATGTTAACGCCTGTCGGAAATCCGCAAAACCTTTACATTTACTCATATTACGACATACCCGCAGCAGAGTTTCTGAGGATGAGCTTTCCTGTCTGGATTGTGAGCCTCATAATCACGCTGCTTTTATGCATGATTCTGCCAAAGGATGAAATAAATCACGAGATGCGTGGGACAGAGACGCTGAATCGCAAAGCTTTCACAGTATATGCGCTGCTCTTTGGCGTGTGCATCCTGACTGTGCTTCGCGTAATAAACTGGCCGCTCATGCTTGCCGCAATTGTTCTGGTGCTCGCCGTGTACGATCGAAAAATGCTGATTCACGCAGACTTCCTGCTGCTTCTGACCTTCGTATGCTTTTTCGTATTTTCGGGCAACATGGCCAGAATCGAAGCTGTGTACGAAGTTTTAAGCACTGCCATCAAAGGCCACGAGCTGCTGCTTGGTGCGGCGCTTAGCCAGGTCATAAGCAATGTGCCGGCCACACTGCTTCTCGCAGGCTTCACTGATAATGCACGTGAGCTGCTGCTTGGTGTTGACATCGGCGGCCTCGGAACGCCTGTTGCGAGCCTTGCGAGCCTTATTTCAATCAAGCTCTATATGGTGGCAAAGAACGCGAACCTTGGCAGGTTCATGAAGTGGTTCCTCGTGGCAAACTTCGGCATGCTGGCGGTGCTTCTTCTGATATTTGCAATATTCCTTTGACAAAATGGCTGTTTAACCCTTATAATTTACACAATTATAGGTTTTAGCTTTTTCACGGAGATTATTGATGAGATCGGTAATTATAGCTACAGATATATTATCAACGATAATAGTGCTTATAGTTTTTATAGGTAGCGTAAAGGACATAAGCAGTGCAAAACGTTCAACCTCACTGTTTACGATTTGCCTTGCCATCTGCAGCGTTGGGGCCGCAATTGACGCAATAAGCTATGCAATCGAAGGCCGCACGGAAAGCATACCGCTGCTGGTTATAGTCAATTCAGTATCCTTTTTAATAAGCAACCTTGTGTTTGCGGGCTTTGCCCTGTATCTGGCAGCTGTAGTACGGGAACTTGTGGATATTTCATATAAAAGCGTGATTCCCGTCCTGATAATAACGGGGATAGACTTTCTGCTGATTTTAATAGGTTCGATCAACGGAGGGCTGTTCAGCATTGTTGATTACAAATACGTCGCAGGCCCTTGGGAGCCGATAATAAATATACTGCCGCTGGCGTGTATGCTGTATCTGTATGCGATTTTGTTTGGCTACGGAAAGTATCTTGGAGGCGAAAGGGCTTTTGCTCTCAGCACCTATATGCTGTTTCCGTCCTTTACGGTTGGCTTTTACCTGTTCACCGAATCGGTTGATTTCGCATATGCCGCAGAGGCATTCTCATTGCTTATTATCTATGTCGCAATTCAGTCGCAGACGATTGCGGAGTCAAGGCTGTATGCAAAGGTACTGGAAGAGACATCACGTGTGGATTCGCTTACAAAGCTCGGTAACCGCGTGGCATACGGTGAAGCAGTCCAAAAGGTCTGGGATATAGCCGAAAGCGGAGCAATCTTTTTCGACCTAAACTCGCTGAAATTTGTTAATGACAATTACGGCCACGAAGAAGGCGACAGGTATATCGCGAAATTTGCAAAGCTCCTGGATGAAAACTTTAAGGAAGAGGATATTTTCAGGATAAGCGGTGATGAGTTCGTGGTTCTGTTTCACAAAACGGATCCTGCTAAGCTCGAAAGAAAGGCAGAGGCGTTTCGCAAGGTTATAAACCAGAACGACAGAATAGCAGCGATGGGCTATGCATGCGGCGGCATCGGCACAGTGCTCGATGTGGTGCGACAGGCCGAAAAGGAAATGTACAAAGACAAGTCCCGCTATTACAAGGAGACGGGCAGAGACAGACGCGGGTAATGTATGAACCGAATTAACACGCCTTGTAACGCAATTGTCACAGACATGTAACTTGATATTAAGTGCCGGCAGAGGTACAATAATAGTGTAAAAGGGGAGCCAAATGCGAGTTCCCTTTACTGAACCCCGGGGGTGTTCGGTTTCGACGGGGGCGAGGAAGGAAGATAAGCGAGCCGCAGTTTGCCAAGTCTGCGTTAAAAATGGC
>JAEEGU010000021.1 GCA_016280485.1 Bacillota bacterium
TACCAGGTCGAGAAGCTCGTCATCATCTACCATATCACACTTGTTGAGGAATACGATGATGTAAGGTACGCCTACCTGACGGGAAAGCAGGATGTGCTCTCTTGTCTGTGGCATTGGACCATCTGTTGCTGCTACTACCAGGATTGCTCCATCCATCTGTGCAGCACCGGTAATCATGTTCTTTACATAGTCAGCATGTCCCGGGCAGTCTCCGTGAGCATAGTGTCTGTTTGGTGTCTCATACTCTACGTGTGCTGTGGAAATTGTGATTCCTCTTTCTCTTTCTTCTGGTGCCTTATCGATCTGATCGAATGCTACGAATTCGCCCAGATGATATCTCTGATAAAGAGTCTTTGTGATAGCTGCTGTAAGAGTAGTCTTACCATGGTCAACGTGACCGATTGTACCGATATTAATATGCGGCTTGGTTCTTTCAAACTTAGCTTTTGCCATTTTCTTTCTTTTCCTCCTTAAAAAAAGTGTGTTTGGTTTTCTAAATAAAATTGGAGCTACCTAGCAGACTTGAACTGCCGACCTCATCCTTACCAAGGATGCGCTCTACCGACTGAGCTAAGGCAGCCAATAGCCATATCGAAAATATGATACAACATTTCACTTGAAATGTCAACAATTCAAATACTTTGTTATCTTTTTCTTGATGCGCTGAATTGCATTGTCCACAGCCTTCGGACTCTTGCCTAGGATTTCGGAAATTTCAACGTAATCCCGCCCACGCAAAAACTCGCGCCAGACCGAAAGCTCAAGCGGCCCAAAGAGCTTTTCCGCATTATTTATTACATCATCGAGCATGTCCTTGTAAAGAAGCGATTCCTCCGGCTGGCCCTCAAAGCCGCTCCTTATGTTGGCAACATCCGGATTCGGCTCACCTGAAGGCGTAGTAATGGAAAGCGAGCTGTTGAGCGGTGAGTTCTTGAATCGGTCCGCCTTTTCCATGGCCGTGTAGATTTGCCTATTCACGCACATATTCATAAATGCATGAAAAGGCACTCCCCGGCTCGGATCGAAACCGTGGATTGCCTTTAATATTCCTATCATGCCCTCCTGTACCACATCCTCCGCATCCGCACCGATGATGAAGTAGAGCCTCGCCTTGCCGCGAATCTCGGACATATATTTTCTGATTAAAAATTCCTTCGCCTCTGCGTCCTCGCCGGCAGCCAGTGCCACCAGCTCTTCGTCGGTCAGAAGACTGTAATCCTTCGCCACTTTATTTTTCCTTTGCCAATATTCTCTGCTTGCAAATCTCGTATATCAGAATTGCCGCTGCATTGGAAGCATTCAGCGATGTGATGTGCCCGAGCATCGGAATCGACACCACATAGTCGCACTTTTCCTTTACAAGCCTCGATATGCCTTCGCCCTCCGCACCTACAACAAGCGCCATAGGACCTGTCAGGTTCGCATCGTAGTACATGCTGTCACCCATGTCGCACGCTGCGACCCATATTCCCCTTTCCTTGAGGGAGTCGATGGTCTGCGCGATGTTTACGACCTTTGCAACCGGCATATATTCGATGGCTCCCGCCGAAGCCTTTGCAACAGTCTCTGTAAGCCCCACCGCTCTACGCTTTGGGATGATGATTCCGTGAGCCCCGGCAGTCTCTGCCGTACGCATGATAGCGCCCAGATTGTGCGGATCCTCTATATTGTCAAGTATGATGATGAACGGATCCTCGCCGCGCTCTTTCGCAATATCGAGGATGTCCTCCACCTCCACGTATTCGTGCGCCGGCATGTAAGCAGCCACGCCCTGATGAGCTTTGCCTCCGCTTATGCGGTCAAGCCCCACCTTTTCCGAATAGATAACGGGAACGCCGTTATCCTTTGCCATGGCAATGATTTTGACAATGCTGCCCTCTGCGCCCTTTGCAACAAGGATTTTATCCATCTCGCGTCCGGCCTTTAGGGCCTCCATTACCGGATTTCTACCTATTATTACATTTGCGTTCTCCTGCTCTGCAGGGTAGTCAAACTCTATGGCTGCACGGCCCGTATTCATAGGTCTGCGGCGGTCATCGCGCGCAGCGCTGCCGCGGCGTTCGCCGCGGTCGCGATTTGCAAAATCGCGGCGGCTCTGCTTTGAGCCGCGCGGCGCGCGTTCTTCCCACTCGCCTTTACTGTTGCGTCTGTATTTGTTTTCGCTCTTGCTCAATTTTGCCCCTTTCGGCGTTTACGCGCCTTTTATCTTGTGTATCGCACGAATCTATATTTCGTGCCGGTTTTTTCGTCGGTCTGTTCTTCGCTTTCCCAGGTTATTTTCACCTGACCGTCGGCCAGATACTTGTCGAGGTTCGGGAAGTAGACATCAGCTTCCATTTCCTTGTCGATGCGGGTTACGATGAACTCCGATGTATAAGGCATCAGCATCTCGTAGATGCTCTGCCCACCCGCAACGTAGACATCCTCTTCGGCATCGATGCCAAGCGTGTACTCGAGCATCATCAGCTGTGTGGTAAGCTCCTCGAAGCTGTTAACTATGACAAGCTTGCCACACTCCTTGCTCGGATCCTTTGGCTGCCCGTCCGGACCGAGGTGCTTTGGCGTGTAAGCCTTGTTCGATGTGAACACGACAGTTGTTCTGCCCGGCAGCGGCCTGGAACCCGGCAGGGACTCAAGGGTCTTTCGGCCCATAACAAGGACCTTGCCCATGGTGGTTTCTTTAAAGAATTTCAGGTCTCCGGGGAGGTGCATTAAAAGATCTCCGTCCTTGCCTATGCCCCAGTTTTTTTCGGTTGCTACTATTGCTTTCATATCTTTATACCGCTATCGGGATATTTTTAATCTGTGGGTTCTTCCGGTAATCTTCGACCGTGATGTCGTCTACGGTGAAATCGTAGAAATCCTTAATCTCAGGATTGAGGCGGAACTTCGGTGCAGGGAACTGCGGGCGCTCTATGAGCTCACGGATGATATCAACGTGGCGATCGTAGATGTGCGCATCGGAAATCACGTGCACGAGTGTGCCCGGCTCAAAGCCGCAAACCTGCGCAAGCATGTGCACAAGCACCGAATACTGAACGACATTCCAGTTGTTCGCCGCAAGTATGTCCTGCGACCGCTGGTTTAAGATTGCGTTCAGGCGATTGCCCGTCACGTTAAAGGTCATGCTGTAAGCGCAAGGCTCGAGCCCCATTTCCATGAGGTCCGCGAAGTTATATATATTCGTCATGATGCGACGCGAATAAGGCTGATTCTTGAGCTGCCAGATGACATTGTCGACCTGGTCCATCTCGCCCTGCGCAAAGCGGTACTTCACACCGAGCTGATATCCATAGGCCTTGCCTATTGAACCGTTTTCATCGGCCCACTCGTCCCAGATGTGGCTGTTTAAATCCTTGATGTTGTTGGACTTTTTCTGCCATATCCAGAGCATTTCATCCACTGCCGACTTAATCGCAGTCGGGCGGAGTGTGAGTGCCGGGAACTCTTCCCACAGGTTGTATCTGTTTACCACTCCAAAGGTCTTGATTGTGTGCGCCGGAGTACCATCCTCCCAGCGCGCGCGGACCTTTTGTCCCTCGGTGGAATAGCCGTTGTCTAAGATTTCACGGCACATATTTACGAATAACACATCTGCTTTGCTCATTTCTTTACCCTCTTAGAATTTGAAAACGAAATAACGCAGTACGATAAGCACCGCGCCTATAACTATAACCGCCGTATACAGCTTTTCGGTATCTGTCATTTTGCGACGCTCGCCTGTCTCTTTGCGACGCGCCTTTTCTTCGTCATGCTGTTTGTCGTATTCCTTCGTGATATGCTGGTTCGTGATAACATAATCCGCAATCATATCACGAGTACGATTCGTTACCTTTTTTTCCTTCATTCCGTTATTTCTCCGGTTCCGTAGGGGCCTTTGCCACGCGTGGGCCGCCGCCACCGCTTTCATCGATTATCTTCATCGCCCTGCGGATGATTTCTTCCATTCTGGCCTTTTGCTCGGTCATGTAGAGATAGCCGATAAGAGCCTCGAACGCCGTCGCCATTTTGTAGGTCACCGGGTTCGCGTTTTTCGGTTTTGACGTAATTTTGTGATTGCGCGCACGACGCACTATGCTCTGCTCTTCCTCCGTAAGCTCGGGAAGCAGCGCTCTTATTGCCACCTCCTGTCCCTCCGCCCTCACATAGCGCACATTCATTCTGTGAATGGCATCGATGTTTGCGGGCTTTGCGCGAACAGAAGATTCTCTCACATAAACTTCATAGACGGCATCGCCAAGATAGGCGAGTGCCGTCGTGTTTGTTTGCCTAATATCCATATACTGTATTAATCCATGCAAATGTGGCCGGTAACCTTTGCTCCCATGCCCATAGCAATACCTGTTGCCTTGATGTTTCCGTTGATGGTCGCACTTGGCGCAATCTGAACAATCTCGGTAGCAGTGATATTTCCGATGATTGTACCCTCAACACCAATTTTGCGGCAACGGATGTCGCCCTCGATGCGGGCATTTTCGCCAAGCGCAATGTCTTCGCGAGCCTGAATGTTTACCTTCAGTACGCCTTCCTTTATGATAAGGTTTCCGCAGGCGATGTCGCCGTAAACATCACCGTTTACGCGAACATTGCCGCGAGCATTTACGCTGCCCTCTACCACACCGTTGATTTCAAGGTGACCGCTTGCCACGATGTCGCCGTGAATCTTTGTGCCGTTTGCGATTATGCCGACCTCATCGGAAACTTCGCCTTCTCTCATTACATCGGCCTCTGCCTGAAGGAGCTGCTCTTCTCTGTGGTCTACCTTTCTGATAGCTTCTTCGATTGATTCCGAATTCTCGACAATTCTTTCTATCGAAGAAATTGCCTGTGGGAATTCCTCGGCAGGTTCCTCTGCCGGTGCCGGTTCCTCGATAGGGGCAGGCTCTTCCATAGGAGCGGCCGCAAAGGCAGGCTCCTCGATAGGTGCCTCTTCAACAGCAGGCGCCTCCTCAGGCTCCTTCATAACCGCGCCGCTTACCTCGAAAACTTCCTCGGCCGGTGCCGCCTCTTCTATAGCAGGTGCCTCTTCAGGCTCCTTCATAACCGCGCCGCTTACCTCGAATACTTCCTCGGCCGGTGCCGCCTCTTCTATAGCAGGTGCCTCCTCAGGCTCCTTCATAACTGCGCCGCTTACCTCGAAAACCTCGGGCTCGGCGGGTGTCTCCACTGTTTCAGGTGCCGCTTCGATAACGGGAGCCTGCTCTTCCTTTATTTCCGGATTGCTTGCAGCGGAAAGGTTGCTTAATTTAATTGATCTTCTTCCTGCTCCCATGTTTTACACCTCAATATCAAAATCATCGTCGTCAACAGTGTCGGTTCTCTTGGTAATGATATTACCCTTTATTTTTGTGCCGCGGCTGGTCGAAATGTAACCGGTCTCAATATTACCGATTACCAGCGCGCCGCCGGCCATTTCGCTTGTTTCCTCGATTTTAACGTTGCCCTTTATGCGGCCGTCGAGTCTTAGGTTCTGTGCGATGACAGAGCCTACTACCTTTGCATCGCGCTCGATTGTGACATTTCCGCTCGCTGTAATGTCGCCCTTTACGCCGGCATTTTGAAGAGAAATGTTGTTGCCGCTGACATTACCGGCTATAACGCCCGTAATAACCGCATCCGCGGTAGTGGTCACATCGCCCTCGATTTTTCCAAGGATTTGCAGGCGATCTGTGGATTCGACATTTCCGATAATGCGCATACCCTTTGGTACGGATGTCTGTTCGCCTTTCGTGAACTGCGCAAAATCAAGAGCTTTGTCGCTTTCGTCGCTAACCTTCGTTTTCAGCGTATGGCTGTACTCGGTTTCTTTTACAACCGGAGCCTCGACCTCTGTCAAAACGGGTTCAATTCTCGTTTCCTGTTCTGCTTTGGCCTGTCCGCCGGCAGAACTCGTATCCTCGAATCCCGTCAACTCTTTGAAAGCTTTAACAAAATTATCTTTTGTTGACATTTGTGTACCTCTTTCCAATCAAAGTTTTATTCAAAAGCCATAGGCTGAATATCATTGGTTATAGCTTTGAACTCGTATCCCGCATCGCGGTAATGTTCGATAATGTCAGGCAATGCCTGAGCCGTTGCGCCGTTTGCCTTTGTGCAGTGGAGCATCATGAAAAGGCGCTGCTTTTCGCCGCCTGTTGCCAGTGCGGTTTCAACAATGCTTTCCTTTGTGGCGCCCGCTAAATTGTCACCGCCCGTGCAGTTCCAATCGTAGTAGCTGAAGCCCCTGCGCACCATCTCCGCGCAAAGCGGCTGACGAATTACTGCGTTGTATTTGTTCGTAGTGCCACCGGCGAACCTGAAGATGTTTGTCTTTACGCCGGTTGCATCATCGATTAGAACGAACTGCTTGTGGAAACTTTCCATATATGTGTCGATGCTCGAATAGAGCTCCTTCTGCGACTGATCGTAAGCATAAACGCCGATTGCGTGGCCTTCGTCCACAATTCTCTTCATGACAGCCTTTGCCTCTTCGCTCTCGCCGCCGTAGATAAAGAATGTTCCCTTTACGTCATACATTGCAAGGGCATCAAGGATGGACTCCGTCACCTCGTTAGCGCTGCCGGTAAATGTCAGATAAGCGAAGCGCTCCGCATCGTAGAGGCGGGTGTGCTCCGAAGGCGAGCTTACGTACATATCAGGATACATCATTTCGTAATCGAAATGCTCGCCATCCTTTTGAACAGCTGTACTCTCGGCCAGGACTGATCCGGCTGCATTATTACTTTTATAGTAATCCAAATCTTCCTTGATTTTCCCCAAACGGTTCGATGTAAGAATCAGCGCCAAAGCGAGTACGAGCAAAATTATAAGTGTACCCAGCGCTATCAGGCGTCTAAAAAACGCCACACTGCCAAACTCGGCCTTTTTCATGCTAACTTTATCTCCTAAAACTGTTGTCTTTGCGATTATCCGCGAATAATCTGGACTCCCTGCGGAGTATCCTTGAGAGTGATTCCCTTTTCCTTGAGAATGTCTCTTATTTCATCGGCGCGTGCGAAGTTCTTTGCCTTGCGCGCTTCCTGTCTCTCATCGATGAGAGCCTGAATCTCAGGATCGATTGCTTCGTCTTCTTCCTTGTCCTGAAGGATACCGAGTACATCAGCAAGCTCCTGAAGACGAGCAAGCGCTTCCTTTGCGTAAGCCTTTGTGGCTCCGTCTTTTACCTGAGTGTTCACTGCCGCAACAAGCTCAAATACTGCGGTGATGGCGTCGGCTGTGTTAAGGTCGTCATCCATCTTTTCCTTGAACTTGTTTCTGCAAGCATCAAGCGTAGCAAAGCTTGCCTTTTCGGCTTCGGTAATATCGCCGTCCGCACCGTTTTCGATGAGGTGCTTTAAGTTCGCCTTTGCATTCTGCATGCGGGCAAGTCCGTTCTTTGCGGCTTCCATAAGGGAATCCGAGAAGTTGATTGGTCCGCGATAGTGACCGGAGAGGAGGAAGAACCTCATAACCTCACCGTCATAGTGCTTCAGGATGTCGCGCACGGTAAAGAAATTACCCTTTGACTTTGACATCTTTTCGTTGTCGATTGTTATAAAGCCGTTGTGCATCCAGTAGTTTGCAAACTTGCAGCCATTGCATGCCTCGGACTGTGCGATTTCATTTTCGTGGTGAGGAAACTGAAGGTCCTCGCCGCCCGCATGAATGTCGAGAGTGGTTCCCAGGTGCTTTTTGGACATAGCCGAGCATTCGATGTGCCAGCCCGGACGGCCCATTCCCCAAGGGGACTCCCATGCGATTTCGTCCTCTGTCTTTCTTGCCTTCCAGAGGGCAAAGTCGAGTGGGTCCTTTTTAATATCGCCAACCTCGATACGCGCACCGGCCTCGAGATCGTCGATGTTCTGACCCGAGAGCTTGCCGTAGTCTTTGAACTTGCGGGTTGAATAGTAAACGTCGCCGTTTGCTTCGTATGCATAGCCCTTGTCGATAAGGGTCTTTACGAATTCTATAATTTCAGGCATGTGCTGTGAAACCTGTGGGTGGACAGTAGCTTTCTTTACGTTAAGTGCTGCAGCGTCTTTGTAGTATTCCTTGATGTATCTCTCGGAAATTTCAGGCGCCGTACAGCCCTCTTCCCTCGCCTTTGCAATAATCTTGTCATCAACGTCGGTGAAGTTCTGAACGAACTTTACGTTGTAACCAAGATACTCCATGTATCTGCGAAGTGTGTCAAACACTACAAAAGGTCTCGCATTTCCGATGTGGAAATAGTTGTATACCGTAGGACCGCAGACATAGATCTTGATTTCGCTTGGGTCGATAGGAACGAATTCTTCTTTTTTTCTGGTTAAAGTGTTGTAAATCTTCATTGTTTTTACCTCTTGAATTATTTACTGTCCGATGGGCGCACATACCCACCTAACATTATATACCTCTTTAATTGAAAAAACAACACTTTTCTTAATTTGTACTCAGTCTCCGATTTTATCTCATTTACAAGCAAAAAGCCTTCCCCTTTCGGGGAAGGCCCATGAGCGTTATTTTTCTTCCGGTATTTATCAGTATTTATCCATACCGTCGAAATCAAGACTGATGTTAATCTTCGGTACATCCGAAGCTCCTGTTTCAGGCTCCGGCAGCGATGGTGCAGATGCTCCTGCCTTGCCTGCCGAGGTCTCCTCGAGCTTGAACTCTGCCACCAGGCTCTTTAACATATTCGCCTGGCTGTACAGCTCCTGCGAGGAAGCAGCCGATTCTTCCGAAGTCGCGCTGTTTGCCTGAATTACATTGGATACTTCGCTGATACCTCTGTTGACCTGGTTGATTCCGTCCGCCTGGCGCTCGGATGCGTCCGCAATACCGCCTACGATATTGGCAGCCTTGCTGATGCCTTCAACGATTTCTCTCAGTGCGCCCGCAGTCTCGTTTGCAATCTTTGTACCGGTTTCAACCTTTGCAATCGAGCCCTCTATCAGAGCCGTTGTCTCGGATGCTGCAGCTGCCGATTTTGCCGCAAGGCTTCTTACTTCGTCAGCTACAACCGCAAAGCCCTTGCCGTGTACGCCCGCTCTTGCCGCCTCTACAGCAGCGTTGAGTGCGAGGATGTTGGTCTGGAATGCGATATCGTCGATAACCTTGATGATCTTTGAAATGTTCGCGCTGGATTCGTTGATCTCGTCCATGGAAACAAGCATTTCCTGCATCTGGCTGTCGCCACGCTCTGCACTGCTCTTTACGCTGTTCGCGAGAGTGGAAGCCTCACGCGCGTCTGCTGCGTTCTGCTCTGTCTGTGCCGCAATGCCGCCGACTGTGGAAGTCAGCTGCTGTACCGCCGCGGCCTGCTTTGTGGAGCCTACCGCCAGAGTCTGTGCAGCCTCGGAAAGCTGACGCGAACCGCTTGCAACCTGCGAAGAGGATTCGTTCAGTGACGACATTACGCTGCGGAGCTTTTCCACGATGGTGTCAAGAGCCTCGCCGATAGCTTCGTAGTCGCCGATGTACTTGGACTTGTCGATTCTTACCGTCAAATCACCGCCTGCCATTGCGGTCAGGATGTGCGAGATATCCTGAATTACACCGCGCAACTGGGTGATGGTCTTGTTCATTGCGTTCTTTGACTGAGCGTGGCCTCCTCTGTAGTCGCCCTCTACCAGGTGACCAAGGTCGCCGCCTGCTACTCTTTCGAGAACCTCCATTACCTCGAAGGTAGGCTTTAAGAGCGCATCGAGGGTCTCGTTGATGCCTCTTGCCACATCGCCGTATTCACCGTTATGAACACTCTCGTTGATTCTCTTTTCGAGGTCGCCCGCAACTGCGGCATTTGCCATATCCTTTACATCGTTTACGATATTCTTTACGGAGCCTGTCATATCCGAAATGCTTGCGTCAATTGCGTCAAACTTTTCTGCAACCTCCTGCTGATATTCATCGGCTTCCATTGTGTTTGCGTCGAGTTCGAATACGCCGCGGGCAACATTTTCGAGATTGTGCTTTAATCTTTCAACCGCTGCATCCGTGTAAATGTTTGCTCTTGTTACTTCGGTTACATCCTGGAATACGCAAACGTATCCGCGGTCGTTGCCGGCCTCGTCGATAAGAGCCTTTGCAACTCTGATGTACTCTCTGCCGTCAAACGAGTAGTTAATCTCTGCCCTGCCCGCATTAAGCTCGGTTACACCGGAGAAGTCCTTGCCGTCGAGTACGGCAGGCTTGCCTTCCATCTCGGCAGCCTTTGCAAACATTCCTCTGTCCACGAAGTGCTGTGCCAGCGGCTTGTTTACGAATGTCCAGTTTCCGTTGTGGTCTACTGCCTGGAGCATTACAGGAACGCCGTCGAGCATTGTCTCGTACCACAGCTTCTTGTCTGCCATGAGTGCGAGTGTATCGTTGATGCCCTCAACGGCGCGTCTGAACTCGCCGCCGTATTTCTCGGCATCTGCTCTGACAGTGTAGTCCTCGTCCTTTGCGGCCTCCGCAACTCTCTGAGTGTCCTCTACCAAAGTCTTGATGTTGTTGATTGCACCCTGAAGTGCATTCATGATATCTGCGTAGTCGCCCTGAGAATTGTTTGTAATCTCCGGAACCTCGCCTCTGCCAAGTGCCGCAGAAACATCCGCAACTACGTTAATTTCGGTCATTACCGCTTCCATAGTGGCATTAAAGCCCTCTACGATGCGCTGATATCCGCCTACAAACTTTGAAGCATCTCCTCTGTAGGAGGTGTTGCCCAGGATAGCGTTCTGGGTCAGGTCTTCAGTCTCGGAAACCAAAGCGTTCAAGGTGTCTACCATTTTCTTCATGGCGATGCTGAGTTCGTCCTCATCGCTTCTGAGAGCAACCTTGATATTTGTATTGCCGGCAGCCACTTCATTTAAGATGTGTGCCTGCTCGTTGCTTGCGTCTATAAGAGAAGCGAAGGAATTGATAAGTGTATCGATTTCATCGTCCTCTTTGTCCTTTCTGTGTACATCTGTCAGCTTTTTACCAAGCGCCAGATTTGCTGCCTGATCTGCAATATGAGTAACAGGTGCGATAGCCTTTTTGGTGATAAAAAGCAAAGTCAGGAGAATAACAACCAGTGCCAGAAGCAGGATTACAACCTGCATAATGATAGTGCTTGTAGCCATCGCGTAAGCTTCGCTCCTAGGCAGCGCTACTACAACGTTCCAGCCGGTGTTTTCCATTACCTTGGTTACGGCTACCATCTTTGTGCCGTCCAGATCCTTAAAGGTAAAGAACTGTCCTGCCTCGTTGGCAAGTACTGCATTTACCAGATTTTCATCAAGATCGAAATCCTTGATGTTGTAATTTTCGTCGTTCTCGTTGAGGCCCATCAGTTCTTCGTTAGGATGGTAGAATACTGTACCGTCCTCCAGGAATACCATGCTGTAGCCGTTCTTGCCGACCTCAGCGCTTGCGAGCGTATCGCGAACCTGATTGAGGTGGAAGTCTATACCTATGCAGCCGAGGTGCTCACCGGTAGTTGAATCCTTGATAGGTGTGGAAATGGTGCAGACTACATTACCCGACTGCATATCCACATACGGAGCGGTGAACACGGTCCCGCCGGTCTCCTTTGGAAGTGTTGCCCATTCGCATGTCATAAGGTCTGTTCCCGGGTAATCCACATTCATGGTATCTCCGGTGGAAGAACAGATATCGTTTACATACCAGCTGGTCGCATAGATTTCAACAGCGGTTTCCTCATGCATTTCGTATGCACCGATTAGCTGCTTGTGAATGGCCGGCCAGAGCGGGCTTTGATCAAAGAAATACTTGTTTACCTTTTCATCACGCATAAAATTGATGATGTTAGGGTCGTTTGCCACCTGCTCGATTGTGGCTGCATGGGAATCGAAGAATTCTTCGGTCTCCATTACCAGATTGTCGGCAATGAGATCAATTTGCGTGTTGGATGTCTTCTTTACCTGCGATGAAAGTACCAGGCTGAGTATAACCAGCGCTACCGCAAAAATGATGATTGTCGGAATGGCAGTCTTGATAACCAGCTTCCGAGCGAGCCCCTTTTTCTTCTTCATTAAAATGCCTCCTTAAATGATTCTAAATGTAACACTTTCGTTTTATTTTGTTTTGTATGAACTCCACGCTTCCATTCTAGTCCTCTAAATGCAAACAAAGTGCAAGCAACCGCAATACATTTTAAAATAAAAAAAGAGAGCATTTTCTGCTCTCTTTGATTTTTACCGCATCTTCGGTATTTAATTTTTTTCCTATATGTAATTCAGCGGATTTACGGTTGAACCGTTAACCA
>JAEEGU010000124.1 GCA_016280485.1 Bacillota bacterium
CGGCGATCTGGTGAGCGTTACCCGAAATGCTGTTGTGAGTCATTGCACCGCCGAGCTGCTCTGCAGTAACCTCTTCACCTGTTACGGTCTTGATTACCTGAGGTCCGGTGATGAACATCTGGGATGTCTTGTCTACCATGAAGATGTAGTCGGTGATTGCAGGGGAATAAACCGCTCCGCCTGCGCAAGGTCCCATGATTACGGAAATCTGAGGAACCACACCGGATGCAATGGTATTATTGTAGAAGATCTTTGCATATCCGGAAAGTGCCGTAACGCCTTCCTGAATACGAGCACCACCCGAGTCGTTCATGCCGACGATAGGTGCGCCCATTCTCATAGCCATTTCCTGCACCTTTACAATCTTGTTAGCGTGATATTCGCCGAGTGAACCGCCGAGTACAGTGAAATCCTGGGAGAATGCAAATACCAGACGGCCGTTTACCTGACCGTATCCGGTTACAACGCCTTCGCCCGGTGCCTTTTTATCGGCCATATCGAAATTATGACATCTGTGCTTTACAAAGGTGTCCATTTCCACAAAAGAGTTTTCATCAAAGAGAAGGTTGATTCTTTCTCTTGCAGTCAGCTTTCCGTTTGCGTGCTGCTTGTCGATGCTCTTTTGCCCGCCGCCCTGTGCGAGTTCATTTTTCATCTCGCGAAGCTGTTCAAGCTTGTTCATATATGTTTCCTCCTTAAGTATGGAATCATTATTATCATGACTTTTTACCAAAACTAATATTACAACGAAATATCTCTGCCGTGCAAGGTTTTTGGCTTCTTTATATTGTATTTTAATTGTGTATTGCCCTACATCCTATAAAGGCTGCCAGCCAGCTCAAAGATTCTGTCGAGCCCCGATGCGACAAGTTCACCGTCCGTGCCCTCCGGGAAGATGATGCAAAGCCCCAGAACCGCCCTCTCCGAGTATGGCCTACCCGTAAGCTTCGCGAGGTAGCCCGCATAAGTCAAGGTCTTTCTGAGATAAGGCATGTTCGGGTAGCTCCCGCGCGGTGTAAGGTCGGTAACCTCGCCGCCTACACCGTCACTTAAGGTGATGGCGATTTCTTCCGCCGCCGTCATACCGACATCGATGGCTCCGAGAGCTCTTGCCGCTTCCGCCACAGGCACGTATACGCCCACCTCGGTAGAGCCCTCGCCGGGGTCCTTTGCGCTTCCGAGCGTAGCGTAGAAGTATTCGTCCTCGCAGAGCGAAATCCCCGGCTCGCCGTTGTTATAGTAGTAATAATCGCCTACATGAGCTATGAAGCTGTTTTTGAGGAGCTCTATGTATTTCGGATCGTTTTTGTCCTTCTTTTGAGCGACCGCCTTGTCGAATGCTTCGTCCATGGTCGGAATGACCCTGCGGTTCATTGCGCGGTAGCCGTACTTTCCGTCAAAGAGCGACACGCCGCTTTCGTCCTTCCACAGATAATAGTCGAGCGTGATGCCCGTAAAGTGTCCCGGGCCCTCCGGTCTTTCGACCTCCCAAATCTCGACCGGCATGTGGATGAGACCGTAAGGCAGGTCGCCTAAGCCCTGGTTCGTCATTCGGGTACCCTCGTCGCCGATATAGTAAATTCTATACTGGTTTTCCTTAAGCCCGTGAACGGTAAGCGCGACGATGTCCTCTACCGTTTCTCCCTGCACGCTGTAGCAGGTGAGCTTTACCTTGCCCGGATCAGCCGCTGTGAGATATCCCGGAAGATGTCCGCGCTTTGCTGCTCTCTCGCCCGGAATCTGTCCCTTGTTTCTGCGCACCGCTTCACCCTTGTCAGCCCTTGCGCTCTCCGGCATTGTTATATAGTAATTCGCATTTTCGCCCACGATTTCGCGCGGAAGTATGCTCGATGTATAAACCCCGTAAACGGTATCGTCCACCATTTCGAGGAATCTCTCGTAGTCGCTGATCGGATGGCGGTAAACCGTCACCTCTTTAGCCGTAAGAGCCTTCACAAGCTTGTCCACATATTCCTCGTCCGGCGCGGTAATCGCCTTTAAGCCGTTTTCAAAATAGAAATCCGCAATCTCGTTCGCATCAAGTCTACCCTGCATGTTGTAGAGCGTAAGGATTATGTTTTCAAAGCCCAGTCCGCGTGCGATTTCAAGGTCGCTGTAGTTATATATCTGCACCGTAAAGCGGCCCAGATAGTCAGGATATTCCTCCGCTATTTTCGAAAGAACCCCTTCAAAATCGTACTTTATATCCGTTACAATCTTGAAGCTCTCGGACTTATCCATGATGGCTATGAGGCTGTCAATGTCCATCGTGTGGAAGCGCTCGTAAACGCTCATCGCCATGAACTCGTCATAGGTAGTCGGCCCCGAAAGCGGCGTGTTGTAGTAGTACATGCTGCTTATGTCCCAGTCGTGAACCATCACCACATGCCCGTCGGTTGTAAGCCCCATATCAAGCTCTATGTAGGCGAAGGCGTTGTCGACCGCATTCAGTACGGCCTCGACGGAATTGCTCGTCACAAAGCCGTCTATCGCCCCACCGCCATGTGCGATAAGCCGATATGTCTGCATGGCGGAAGTGATTTCCGCCGGCTGCCAGTTTCGTATAAGCTCAGCTGCTTCGCTTTTGTGGAGCGCTGCAAGCTCCTCCGTTGTCATGTCCGCAGGATCCTTTTGCTCCGCGCCGCCCCCATTGTCACCGCAGCCCGCAAAGAACACCGAAAAAGCCAGCACAAATATAAGCAAACAAGCGACCGCGGTTTTACCCGCCGTCGCTTTGTTCCGATTCGTTTTTAGTTTTTCTGTTACAAAACTACTTTTCATCGTCTTTGCTATCGTCGCTGCCTTCGCTATCCTTGTCACTTTCTTCACTTTGCCTCTTAGCAAGCTCCTCAGCAGCCTTTTCTGCCCTTTCCGCCTGAGCCTTTGCAGCCGCCGCAGCCGCTGCCATGCGCTCAAGAAGCGTGGTCGGTGTCGAATCACCGCCTGCCGCAGGCTCTTCGCCTCTTGCGATTGCATCTTCAGCCGCCTTTTTCGACTCTTCCTGCTTGCGCTCTTCGGCTTCCATCTTTTCGCGTTTTTCAGCCTCTACGCGGTTTGCTTCGCGAATCTTTTCATTTTCGCTTTCAACCTTTTTGGCAAGCTCTTCAGGCGTAACTCTGCCCTCGTAGATGTCGAGGAACTGCTCGCCGTCGAGGGTTTCGAGCTCAAGAAGTGCCGCCGCCACAGCGTCCAGCTTTTCTCTGTGCTCGGTAAGGATTGCCTTTGCCTTGTCGTAGCAGGCCTCAATGATAGCCCTTATTTCTTCGTCAATCTCGCTTGCCACCTCTTCGGAGTAGTTCTTGTGGGTTGTGAAATCCTTGCCCAGGAATACTTCGTCAGAGCTTGCATAGTTGACAGGGCCGAGCTTTTCGGAGAATCCGTACTTTGTGACCATGTCACGTGCAACCTCGGTAGCACGCATGATATCGTTCGATGCGCCGGTCGAGATGTCATCCAGTGTAAGCTCTTCGGCAACGCGGCCTCCGAGCAGGTGGATGATCTGCTCTTCCATCTTGTTTCTGGTCTCGTAATATTTGTCTTCCTTCGGAAGTATCATGGTGAATCCACCCGCACGTCCTCTAGGAATGATTGTAATCTGGTGTACCGGATCGGTGTTCGGCAGGCTCGCCGCAACGACTGCGTGGCCCGCTTCGTGGAATGCGGTAAGCTTTCTTTCGTCCTCGGAGATAACTCTCGATTTCTTTTCGGGACCCGCCAGAACCTTTGTAACGGCTTCCTCGATTTCGTCCATACGAATCTTAAGACCGTTTCTGCGCGCTGTGAGGAGCGCCGCTTCATTAAGCAGGTTCTCGATATCCGCAGGCGTGAAGCCCGGTGTTCTGCGAGCAAGCACCTTTAAGTCAACAGCAGGGTCGAGTGGCTTGTTCTTTGAGTGAACGCGGAAGATTTCCTCTCTGCCCTTGATGTCCGGAGTGCCGATGACGATTTGTCTGTCGAATCTGCCCGGGCGGAGCAGTGCAGGGTCCAGGATGTCCGGACGGTTTGTTGCGGCCAGCACGATAATGCCGGTGTTTTCGCCGAAGCCGTCCATTTCAACGAGCATCTGGTTTAAGGTCTGCTCTCTTTCGTCGTGGCCGCCGCCGAGGCCCGCGCCACGCTTACGGCCGACAGCATCGATTTCGTCAATAAAGATGATGCACGGAGCATTTCTCTTTGCCTGATCGAACAGGTCTCTTACACGCGATGCGCCGACGCCGACAAACATTTCAACAAAGTCTGAACCGGAAATGGTGAAGAACGGTACGCCCGCTTCTCCTGCGGTTGCCTTTGAAATATATGTCTTACCTGTTCCCGGAGGGCCTACCAAAAGAATACCCTTTGGTATACGCGCTCCGAGCATGTTGTATTTCTTTGGATTTCTCAGGAAATCGACGATTTCCTCGAGCTCGAGCTTTTCCTCGTCGAGACCGGCTACATCCTTAAAGGTTACCTTTCTTAAGTCTGAATCCTTTGCAAGCCGTGCCCTCGACTTTCCGAACTGCATTGCCTTGCCGCCGTTTTGCTGGTTCATTATTACCATAAAGAACACGATCATCACGACTATGATGAGTACCGTCGGCAGGAGGCTGACATACCAAGGTGTGTATGTCGGCTTGTCGGATGTGTAGTCCTTTAGCTTTCCGCTTTCAATCTGCGGGAAGAGATATGTCTGGTCGAGATAATTCATCTCGATTGTCGTCGGAACGTAGCAGATGAACTTTTCTCCGCCCTTCAAAACTCCCTCTACGGTGCGGATGTTGCTCTGCTTTTCTTCTTTGATGTTGATTGATGTGACATTTTCATTTGACAGCTGCGTTGTGAACTCTGCGAGGCTAAGTTCCTTTATGTCCTCAACAGGAGCACCGCGATACAGCCATGCCATTATAATTACTATAAGAAAAATTATCACATATACACTGATATTTCTTGCGATTCTTTTCAATTCGGATTTTTCCTCCCATCTCTTTTAAATTCCCAATACAAGCCCTACAATTTTAACATATTTGGACTCACTTTTCAAGTATGAAAAGCCCCCTTACAGTGCTAAGGGGGCTGCATCTCTATTCGTC
>JAEEGU010000022.1 GCA_016280485.1 Bacillota bacterium
AATGGCAGGATTTACAAATTGGCTGACCTGACTAAACCGTTGGTATCACAGTGACCTACTCGTGGGGATTCTCACCCCGTTCCGCCTATAAAGCTCATACCATATAATTATATCTCATGCCCCGTAAAAGTCAAGCATGGCCTCGAGTACCTTTGCGATCAGAACGGAGGCTGCGAAGATTCAAGCATTTTACTGGCATCCTTACTCCGTACGCTTGGCTAAAATTTCATGCGCCGTCATGAACTCATTTGCTTTTCGTTTTTCTGTCTTAGAAAGTGTCTCAAAGAGATTATTGAACTTTTCTTTATCCAGAAATGGCAGTAAGTTCATAATAGCAAATGCATCTTTTTCTGCTTTTATGCCTCTTTCTCTGTTTATTATCATTTTGTGCAGAACAAAACTCTCCAACGACGGTGCCTTTACTTCAAATTCCAAGCATCTAAAGGTCTCAATATTATTAACTAATACTTCCATGTGCCGCAAGGTTTGCGCCATAATTCCCAGATTAGTTTTTAAGGATGCTTTGGTACCCGCACCTTTTTGAGCTATCAAAAACTCTATTTCCAGGTTCTCCGTATATATTTTATTACAGCCTGTAAATCGATCGGTATCGACTATGTATCCTGAATCTTTGACGAAGCTGAGTAAATTCATCGGTGGAATAGGCTTACGCAGATTTCCGATTAAAAAATCAACATCTGAAGTAATCAATTCGCGTCCAAATCCCTCCGGCAAAACCCCTGCCTGCTCGTATACATACTCTGCCCATGAACCAACAACAACTAACTCATTTAAAACATCATTATCATTCAGCAACTTGATGAATTTCAAAAATTCCCTCTCCTGTAATATATTCATATAATCTCTTTCTCCCAATTGATTTTTCAATAAATCTAATATCTTCATCAGTTCTTTTGATGAGATACTCATAGCGTTTTCTCTCTGCTAATGTCCGTTTAATTTCATCCACTTCGCCGGCCTTAACGTATTTGCTCACGACCTTTCCCCCATCTCTGTAGCAAAGATAAAAGTGCTTGTTTTTCACCTGTATTGAGCCTTTTGGCATGTTTGAAATTTCCTTATTGTAAGCCTCTTTTCTGCGCAATGCTCTCATATATTCATCAATCAGCATAATTTCAATGTTCGACATTTTTATTCTCCGTTCATATACACAACAATTTAGTGTTTTTTTAATTTTGTTGGGTATATTATATATTTCAAATAAACCTATGTCAACATAATACGCACAATTTTCAAGCGTTACCGCCTATTTCAGCGTCATCATAACCGGAGCGATTGTGATTACAATAAGCACCACCAGCATCAGCGACATCGGAAATGCCATTTTTGTCTCTGCGAGCTTGCTCTTTTCCTCAATTTGCTTTTTCGCAGAGTGCCACATGAACTCCGATTCGCGCGAGAGCTTTTCCGTAAGCTCCGTGCCCTTGTCCAGATTTGCGGCAAGGATTCCGACAAACCTGATCATCTCTCGGCTGCCCGAGGTCCTGGCATATTCCCTTAGCTTCGTAATTACCGGCACATTTTCGTTTGCGGCATCTTCGTAGAGCCTTCGAAAATCGCGCTGCAGGAGGCTGCCCGAAAGACCGGTTTCGGTTGCCATTTTCTCAAACACCGCCTGTAGCACCATGCCCGAGCCAAGCAGCAGCCCCACCCGACTCATGAACTCCGGCAGGCAGCTGTCTATATCTTCAGAAAAGACTACTCTTGAGAGCTTGCCCGAATAATAAAAGGCATAAGCCATAGCCATTAGTGCCCCCAGCATTATTATGCGCCCCATCGCCATTTCGTAAAGCGGTGCCAAATAATCGGGCGAGGTTATGCGCAAAAAGAGTATAATAAACGGCGGCAGCGCCGCAATGATTCTCCCCTCGAAAACCTTTTGTGAGATAAGTGTTTTCATGTCTTTTTCTATCAAAAGCTTGTCCGTGATAACCTGCGTGCTGCGATTCACATTTGCCACCAGATCGCCGCCTGAATCGCGGCAGATGTAATAGCTCTCAACAAAGCTTTTCAGATCATCAATTCCGCTACGCTTTGCAAAATCAAAGAGAAGCTCTTTTTCTCCCGCATTGCTCTCGCTCATTTTCCTGATCATTTCCGTGAGCTCGTCAGCCAGCAAGGAATGTCCCTTGTAGGCTACAAGCAGGCTACCATGTGCCTCTGCAATCGCCTCGCCCATGTGCATGCCCGTGGCAACCGAGGATGAGATACTGTAGAGAAAATCCACAAACTCCTCGCGCAGGGTCTTAAGCCTCTTTTCGCATTTGATTTTTGCAAAAACGGGCAGGCAGAAATAAATCATCGGTGATAAAAGCGCCCCGAGCAAGACACTGTCAAAAAACAGGACTGTTATTATCAAAATCCCCGCAAAGCAGAGCGCTCCGTATTTGATTTTTTCATCTCTCGAAAGCTGATAGATTTTATAGTCGATAGACATACGGGAACCTCCTTTCTAACAGGCATCGACCGGCAGCGGATCGGAAAAGCTCAAATCCCTCCCCGCCATTTTCAGCTTGTCGGTATTCATCAGAGGGTTTTCCGTGCGCTGAAGGCCTTTGTTTAGTTTATACTTAAATAAGCTATTAATTTTTATTTCGCCATTCACCAAATCCTTTGAAACTTCAGCAATTTCCAGCACTCTTCGCTGTTTGTCCGAGAGCCTTCCCATGTGCACCACTATGTCTATCCCCTCAGCAATCTGGCTGCGTACCGAGGCAGCAGGAAGCTCTGCCGCCTGCAAAAACATTGCCTCAAGTCGCTTCATCATGCCGCCCACAGAATTAGCATGCCCGGTACAAAGCGATCCGTCGTGGCCGGTGTTCATGGCTTGCACCATATCCATAACCTCGCCGCCGCGCACTTCTCCGACTATGATGCGGTCGGGACGCATACGGAGCGAGCTTTTGATGAGGTCGCGCATGGTGATTTGCCCCTTGCCCTGGGAGTTCGCGTTGCGGCACTCCATGCGCACGAGGTTCGGGATCTGCCGAATCTGGAGCTCTGCCGAGTCCTCGATTGTGATTACTCTCTCTTCCGCCGGAATGAAAGCCGAGAGCACGTTCAAAAAAGAGGTCTTGCCCGACGAGGTCCCACCGCTGATGAAAATGTTGTATCCCGCCTCCACAAGCACGCGCAGAAACTCCGCAGCCTCGGCTGTAATCGAGCCAAATCTGATGAAATCCTCCATGGAAAACGGTCTTTCCGGAAATTTCCTGATTGTAAGTACCGGCCCGCCAAGCGCAATGCTTTTGTACACAGCGTTCACGCGTGAACCGTCCGAAAGACGCGCATCGACTATCGGCACCATTTCATTTATCTCCCTGCGCACG
>JAEEGU010000125.1 GCA_016280485.1 Bacillota bacterium
ATCGGCGAGTGCCTGAGATCCGGCGGTCAGCTGCTTACGAACGCGCAGGTAATGGCAGGTGCTAAAGAGTTTATTAAGGAGGTGCTCTAATGGCTGAAGAGAAGAAAGTCTATTCAAGGACCAAGGGCATCATCGAAGGCGAAGTTTCCGGATTTTGCCCGGGATGCATGCACAGCACAATACATAAAATCATAGGCGAGGCTGCGGAAGAGCTTAACATGCTCGACAAGCTCGTAAGAGTAGAAGGCGTAGGCTGCTGCGGACTCGGTCAGTTCTATGTTACACACGACGAAACCATCGCCGCTCACGGAAGAGCAGGCGCTGTAGCAACCGGTATCAAGAGATCCTCCCCTGAGTCGCTGGTTTACACCTATCAGGGCGACGGAGATCTTGCAGCTATCGGTCTTGCAGAGACTATGTCTGCTGCAAACAGAGGCGAAAACTTCACCGTTATCTTTGTAAACAACGGTATCTACGGTATGACAGGCGGCCAGATGGCACCTACCACACTTGTTGGAATGAAGTCAACCACCACTCCGGGCGGACGTGATCCTGAGCAGCACGGATATCCGATGCATATGTCGGAAATCATCAACCAGCTCACCGCACCGTACTACATTGAAAGAGTTTCCTGCGACACACCGCAGAATGTAATCAAAGCACGTAATGCAATCAAAAAGGCTTTCAAATATCAGATGGAAGGCAAAGGCTATTCTCTCATTGAGATTGTTACCTCCTGCCCTACCAACTGGGGCCTTGACCCACTGAAGTCTCTCGACTTCCTCCGTGAGAAGATGTTTGCGGAATATCCTCTCGGAGTATTCAGAGACGGTGGAGAAAAGAAGCAGTAAGGAGGGTAACTATGGAAAGAAATCTTATGATTGCGGGATTCGGAGGACAGGGAGTTATGACAATGGGCAAGCTCCTTGCAGAGGCTACATCTGAGGCAACTGACCTCAATGTAACGTTCTTCCCATCCTACGGAGCTGCCATGCGTGGCGGCACAGCTAACTGCTATGTAGTTATTTCGGACAATTCGATTGGAGCACCTGTAAGCGAGCAGCTCGAAGACCTCATCGTTATGAACGGACCTTCGTATCGCAAGTTTATAGGCAACCTCAAATCGGGCGGAACCCTTCTTGTAAACAGCACTATCGTTACAGATACAATCGAAAGAGATGATATCAAGGTTATCAAGGCACCTGTAACTCAGATGGCTATCGACATCAAGAACGAAAAAGCTCTGAACGTTATCATGCTTGGAGTATATGTTGGCGCAACCGATGCGGTTCCCGCAGACGTAATCGTAAAGGGTATAGAGCACAAGTTCGAGAAAAAGCCGGCTCTCATAGAGCCAAATGTAAAAGCATTTGAGATGGGTCTTGAAATCGGCAGAAAACAGCGCGTATAAAGACATAGAAGGGTGTCTGTATGTCCATAATAAAAAAGATAAGTATGAAGGATCAGGTGTATGAACTGATCCGCGAGCGAATATTTTCGCAGCATTATCGCCCCGGCGAAGAAATAAAAATACTGTCGCTCTCTCAGGAGCTCGGTATCAGCAACACACCCATCAGGGAAGCCCTCTACATTCTGGCGGCGGAAGGCCTTCTCTCTACCGCAATGAACAACAAGTTCAAGGTGGTTGAGCTTAACGAAGAGATGAACGTCGAGCTGAATGAAACCATCAAGGTGCTGCTGACGGGCGGATATCGCGCAGCCCACGCAGATGGCAGAGACTCCGGCCTCAAAGAGATGCTGGAGGAACGCCTGCGCCTGCAAAAGGAAGCCCTGAAGGCCGGTGACGATCATGAATACCTACTTAGAACACTTAGCTTTGACAAAAGTTTTGTGGAAATAACCGGAAACAATAAATTAACCAAAATGTTTGACGACAACAGCTATCTTTTGTACCTCTTCGTAAGGCACACCCTGTGGAAGGATGAGGGCAACAGGGCAAAGGCTCTTTCGGAGCACGAGCAGCTGATAGATGCGGTTACGGCAAACGACCCGGAGCTTGTTGTAAGGCTTTTGGAAAAGCATTTCGACAAACCTTACAATTAAGCGTCATATCCTTTAACAGAAAAACCCCCGCTTTGGGCTATGCCCAAGCGGGGATTTTTACAAATATAAGTTATTTCAGGATTTCGCAAACTGCGTCAGGACCGCAACCTGCTGCGTTGCCTTCGTCTGTGTCGAAGTGTGCTTCTCTCTTGTGGCCTTCACCGGAACGAATGAGGACGTTGTCAAAGATGAGGCCTCTTTCGCCTTCGATCTTTACGCTAACGATGTCCTTGTCCTTAACACCTGCTTCCTTTGCTTCGTCAGCGGAGAGGTGGATGTGGCGAAGTGCTGCGATTACACCGTGATCGAGTTCAACTGTGCCGCAAGGTCCGATAAGTGTGCAGCCCGGAGTACCCTCGAGCTTGCCGGATTCTCTAACCGGTGCCTTGATGCCGATCTGACGAGCGTCAGTCAGTGCGAGCTCTACCTGAGTCTCTTTTCTTGCAGGTCCGAGAACTCTGATGTTCTTGAGTGTAGCCTTTGGACCTACGATATCAACTGTCTCTTCGCATGCATACTGACCCGGCTGAACCAGTTCCTTCTTTGGAGTGAGCTGGTGGCCCTTACCGAACAGTGTGTCGATGTGGTCCTGCTGAAGATGTAAATGCTTGTTGGATAAACCGATCTGTACTTTGTAACCCATGATATTGTCTCCTTGTCATATATATATTAAAATATTAAAAACACCTCATCCGGCACTATTGTGCCACCTTCCCCTCAAGGGGAAGGCTTGCCGTTCACTCCCCACCTCATCGGCGGAGGCTTGCCTACTCCGCCTCTGCCTGTGGCTGGTCGTCGTCATCGAGATAGCTGATGTATGGCAGCTGGCGATATTTCTGAGCGTAGTCGAGACCAAAGCCTATGATAAACTGGTCGCCCACCTCGAAACCGAAATAGTCGGCCTTTAAATCAGTCTTACGGCCGCACGGCTTGTCGAGAAGCGCGCAGATTTCGATTGTCTTCGGACCGCGGTTTGCCAGATACTTTTTAAGATAGGTCAGTGTAATGCCGGAGTCCACGATGTCCTCTACAATGATTACATGCTTTCCCTCGATGTCTGCGTCGAGGTCCTTGTTAATCTTTACAACACCGCTTGTCTTTGTACTGGAGCCGTAGCTCGAGCATGACATAAAGTCGATGGTGCACTGCTCATTGTCGATGTGCTTTAAGAGCTCTGCCATCCACATTACGGCACCCTTTAATATACCAATCAGGATGATTTCCTCGCCCGCATACTTTTCGGAAATAGTCTTTCCGATTTCAGCAGCCTTTGCTCTAATCTGGTCCTCGTTTATCATTATTTTGCCAACAGGCTTTCTCTCGCTCATTTTATTTCTCCTCTGAAGCCCCTGCCGTTTTATCGGGCTCCACTTCATATTCTACATCATCTATGACTGTCTTTCCATTAAAATTTTTAGAAAGGTCGGTTTCTTTTTCACCCAGCCAGTATTTATCAAGTGTATCCCTGAGATAGAACAGAATCCAGACCCAAAGAATCAGGTCGTCCAGGATACCGAAAGGAAAGATCGCAATCGGTATTATATCAATCGGCATGAGTACATACAAAATGCCGAAAACAACCAAAAGCTTTTTCCACTTTGACACCTTCGGATCCGCCATCATAAAGCGAATTGCCTTGATTCTCTTTAATATTACCCGGAAAGTTATTCCCCTCATATGCTTTCCTCCTAATCAATTCCCAAAAGCTCCGCTATTACCTCCAGCACACGATCGTTTCCTGTCCTTTTGAGCGCCGAAACCGGAATTATCACATCCTCCGGATTCATTTGCAAAGACTTTCTGATTACCGACATGCACTTTTGAAGCTCGTTGCGTGAAATCTTGTCTGCCTTTGTGGCAACGACTATGCCGTCAAGTCCGTAATAGCGCAGATATTCATACATCTGTTTATCCTGCGCGGAAGGCTCGTGGCGAATGTCCACAAGCTGCACGACCTTTACGAGGTTCTCGCGCCCCTCAAGGTAGGTCTCCATCATCTTTCCCCAGCTCTCGCTTTCGCTCTTTGAAACCTTTGCGTAGCCGTAGCCCGGTAGGTCCACGATGCGAAAGGTGTCGTTTATGCGATAGAAATTGATGGTACGCGTCTTGCCCGGGTTTCCGGAAACGCGCGCAAGGCTCTTGCGGTTTGTAAGCAGATTAAGGAGCGAGCTCTTGCCCACATTCGACCTGCCCGCAAATGCAACCTCCGGAATGTCCGGCGTAGGATATTGTTTCGGCTGTGCCGCCACAGCCTCCAGCTCTGCTTTCTTTATTATCATTGCTTTTTTACCTTTTTTGCAGGTGCCTTCTTAGCCGGCGCCTTCTTTTTCGGTGCCGCCTGCAGCACATGCGGAATGGCATCCGCCGCCTCGGAGAGCAGCACGAACTCTATCTGCTTTCTCACGTTCGCAGGGATGTCCTCGATGTCACGCTCGTTGTCCTTTGGAAGCATCACTTTTCTGATGCCGGCACGATATGCCGCAAGCACCTTTTCACGAATGCCGCCGACCGGCAGAATCTTGCCAAGAAGCGTAATCTCGCCGGTCATGGCAATGTCCTGACGGGCAGGCATGCCTGTGAGCGTCGAAAGTATTGACATGCAGATCGTCACGCCGGCACTCGGGCCGTCCTTTGGCGTTGCGCCCTCCGGCACGTGCAGGTGGAGATCCTTGTCCTTGTAGAATTCCTTGTATTCTTCCTTTATCTTGAGCTTGCTCGGCAGGTTGCTCGCAATCGAACGGATGTAGCTGACAGCCGCCTTTGCGGATTCCTGCATAACATCGCCAAGCTGTCCGGTGAGCACCAGGTTTCCGCCGCCCGGCATGATGGCAGTCTCTATGAAGAGTGTGTCGCCGCCCACGATGGTCCATGCAAGGCCCGTGGTTTTGCCGATTTCGTACTTGCCCTCTACGATATCGAAATGATATTTCTTCTTTCCGAGAAGCTTTTCGACGCTGCTTTCCGTGATGCGATAGGACTTTTTCTTTGTTGTAACGGTCTTGAGTGCCGTCTTGCGGCAGATATTCGCAATCTCGCGCTCGAGGTTACGAACACCGGACTCACGGGTATAGTGCTCGATGAGCTGTCTGATTGCAGCCTCGTTGAAGGTTATGTTTTTCGCAGTCAGACCGTTTTCCTTTATCTGTTTAGGCACAAGATATTTCTGTGCGATTTTTACCTTTTCTTCCTCGGTGTAGCCCGGCACCTCGATGACCTCCATTCTGTCCAAGAGAGGCCTTGGGATAGTATCGGTGTCATTCGCTGTGGTGATGAACATTACCTTTGAAAGGTCAAAAGGAACCTCGAGATAGTGGTCCACGAATTCCTTGTTCTGTTCAGGGTCGAGCACCTCCAAAAGTGCACTGGCCGGGTCGCCTTTAAAATCTGCGCCGATTTTGTCCACCTCGTCAAAGAGGAATACCGGATTGTTGGTCTTTGCCTCCTTGATGCAGTTCATTACCCGGCCCGGAATAGCGCCGATGTAAGTCCTGCGGTGTCCGCGGATTTCCGCCTCATCGCGCACACCGCCGAGTGACATGTGCACAAACTCACGCCCGATGGAATGAGCGATTGACTTCGCAACCGAGGTCTTGCCGACTCCCGGAGGGCCTGCGAGGCACAGGATAGGTCCCTTTATGGCGCCCGAAAGCTGGATTACCGCGAGATATTCGAGTACACGCTCCTTTACCTCCTCAAGGCCATAATGGTCGGCATCGAGGATTTTGCGTGCTTCGTTCAAATCGTACTGGGTCTTGGAGCTCTTGTTCCAAGGCAGGTCAAGGATTGATTCGACATAGGTGCGGATGACGTTACCCTCTGCGGAGTTTGACTGCATCTTTGTCAGCTTGATGATTTCCTTTTCGACCTTTTGAGCAACTTCCTTTGGCAGCTTCAGCTTTTTCATCTGTTTGTGCCAACGCTCGATTTCGTCGTCCAGATCCTCGGTAGCACCGAGCTCGTCCTGGATGGCACGCATCTGCTCCCTCAGGTAGTATTCCTTTTGATTTTTGTCGAGCTGATCCTTTACCTTGCTCTTTATGTCTGCTTCGAGCGAGAGGATGTTGATTTCATCGGCAAGGATGCTGTTGAGCTCCTTTAATCTCTCCTCGAAATCTATTGTTTCAAGAATCTTTTGCTTGCTTTCGACCTTTATCTCCATGTGGCCTGCGATTGCATCGGCAAGCGCACCCGGATGGTCGCTTGACGCGATGGCTGCAACAGCCGCCGGTCCGCCCACATCCGCGAGGTCATCGTAGCGCGCGAAATTAGCCCTTACGGAGCGTTTTAACGCTTCAATCTCCGGTACATCTACTATGTATTCCTTTGCAAAGAGGATGTCGACCTGAGCCTTAAAGAAAGGCTCCTCCTGTATCATCTCAGAAAGCTTTGCCCTCTCGAGGCAGTCCACGAGCACACGAATAGAGTCGCCCGGCATCTTGAGCATCTGCCTTACCTTGGCGACTGTACCAACCTCATAAAGGTCCTTTACCTCAGGGAACTCCACCGCTTCGCTGCGCTGAGCCACGAGGAAGACAAACTGGTCGGTTCCCATAGCCTCTTCAAGCGCCTTTACGGACTTTTCTCTGCCTATATCAAAGTGCATAATCATGCCCGGCAGAACGGTAAGTCCACGCAGCGCAATTGTCGGCAGAATCACACTGTCTTCGCCGGCCTGCTGGAGAAATTCGTAATCGTCTTCTTCGTCATCGTCATCATCGGTTTCGATCAGAACGAGATCGTCTTCGTCGGCGCCCTGCGCTTCCATGATTGCATCTATAAGTTCTTTGCGTTTTTCATCACTAAAAGCCATAATACCACGCTTTCTTTTGCTTCTTTTGGCAAAATATCGACCACCAGCGGTGGTCGATCCGATAGCAATAAAATATACTAGGACGCTGATTCCTCAGTCCCTATCTCTTTTATGTCAGACTTGCTTTTGTCAGCAATAACGAGCTGCGGCGCTTTTTCATTCTCAATGGTTTCCTGAGTGATGACACACTTTTCAACATCATCACGGCTCGGGATATCAAACATGATATCTGTCATAACCTTTTCGAAAATGCTGCGCAGACCTCTGGCTCCGGTCTTGCGTTCAAGCGCCTTTCTTGCAACGGCGCGAACCGCTTCCTCGGAGATTTCGAGCTTTACATTATCCATCGCGAAGAGCTTTTGGTACTGCTTGCTCAGAGCATTTTTCGGTTCTGTGATAATCTGTACCAGAGCATCCTCGGAAAGCTCGTCAAGAGAAACGATCACAGGAAGTCTGCCGATAAACTCAGGGATAAGCCCGAACTTTAGGAGGTCTTCAGGCTGCACATGAGCCAGCAGTTCCGATTCCTCGATTTCGTTTTTCTTCATATCGGAATTGAATCCGATGGTCTTTTCGCCGAGACGGCGCTGTATGATTTTGTCCAGTCCGTCGAAAGCTCCGCCGCAAATAAAGAGTACATTTGTGGTGTCGAACTGGAGGAATTCCTGATGTGGGTGCTTGCGCCCGCCCTGCGGCGGAACGCTGGCAATCGTGCCCTCAAGAATCTTGAGGAGAGCCTGCTGCACACCCTCGCCGCTTACATCGCGTGTGATGCTCGGGTTCTCGGATTTGCGCGCAATCTTGTCGATTTCATCGACATAGATTATGCCGCGCTGTGCCTTTTCTATATCCCAATCGGCAGCCTGGATGAGCTTGAGCAGAATATTTTCAACGTCTTCGCCGACATAGCCTGCCTCTGTGAGCGCAGTTGCATCCGCGATTGCAAAAGGTACGTTGAGGATTCTTGCAAGCGTCTGAGCAAGAAGTGTCTTACCGGAGCCTGTAGGTCCCAGCAAAACTATGTTACTCTTTTGGAGCTCCACATCGTCATCGGCCTGCTTTGCGAGCTTGCCGAGCCCCTGTATTCTCTTGTAGTGGTTGTAAACCGCCACGGAGAGAGCCTTTTTCGCTCTTTCCTGACCGATTACATATTCGGAAAGTGTTTCGAAAATCTCTGCAGGCTTTGGCAGTCTGAAGCTGCCGTCCCCGGGAGTTGTTGCCGATATGCCGGCCTCCTGATTCTCATATTCCTCTGCCAGTATATCCGTGCAAAGCTGCACGCACTCATCACAAATGAACACGCCCGGGCCCGCAACCAGTCTGCGAACCTGATTCTGTGGCTTCCCGCAGAATGAACACTTTAATTGTTTAGTGTCATCGTACTTTGCCATATGTTCCCCTTTTCTTTCTATCTGTTGCTGATTACCTTGTCGATGAGGCCGTAATTAAGAGCCTCCTCGGCACTCATGAAATTGTCGCGATCGGTATCCTTTTCGATTGTCTCAAGAGGCTGACCCGTCGCTTCGCTGAGCATCTTGTTTAATCTCTCTTTTGTCTTTACAATCCAGTCTGCATGAATCTTGATGTCAGATGCCTGGCCGCGAGCTCCGCCCAGCGGCTGGTGTATCATAATCTCAGCGTTAGGAAGTGCATAGCGTTTCCCCTTCGTGCCTGCCGAAAGGAGGAAGGCGCCCATGCTTGCCGCAAGGCCCACACAAATAGTGGACACATCCGGCTTGATGTATTTGATTGTATCGTAGATTGCCATGCCTGCGGTAACACTGCCGCCCGGGCTGTTAATATAGATGCAGATATCCTTTTCGGCATCCTCTGCCTCGAGGAAGAGAAGCTGTGCAACCACAAGGCTTGCCAGGTGGTCGTCAATTTCTTCGCCGATGAATATGATGCGATCCTTTAAAAGTCTCGAATAAATGTCATAAGACCTCTCGCCGCGGCTGGTCTGCTCTATTACATAAGGTACTAACATCGTTTCTCCTTATTATTTGTCTGCCTTTTCAGCTTTCTTGGTTGTCTTCTTGGCAGGTTCCTTTTTTGCTGTTTCCTTCTTTGCGCCTGCCTTGAACTTTACGTTCTTGAAAATAACGTCCATTGCATTTCTCATGCGTACGTCCTTTTCGATTGAAGCCATGTTGTCAGGTCCGAGGATTTCCTTAACCTTTGCAGGCTCCATCTGGTACTGCATACCAAGGAATTCGATTTCCTTATCGATGTCTTCCTGGGAAACTTCAATCTTTTCAGCCTGTGCAATTGCATTCAGTGCGATTCTGGACTTTACGTTTCTCTCTGCCTGAGGTCTCATTTCCTCTCTGAATGCTGCGAAATCCTTCTGGATGAAGCCGAGGTACATCTCGAGGTTCATTCCCTGATAGGAAAGCTGCTGGTTGAAATCGTTTGCGATTGCAGTGATTTCGTCCTCTACCATTACAGCAGGTACGTCGAACTGATTTGCTTCGCATACTGCCTCGAGAGCCTTGTTCTTCATTTCGTTTTCAGCTCTCTGCTCTGCTGCCTTTTCGAGTTCCTTTTTCTTGTCTGCCTTGAATTCCTTTAATGTGTCGAATTCGGAGATATCCTTTACAAACTCGTCGTCGAGTTCAGGAAGCTCTTCGTATTTAACCTGGTGAACTGTGCACTTGAATACTGCTTCCTTGCCTGCCAGGTCTTCTGCATGATATTCTGTAGGGAAGGTTACCTTTACATCCTTGCTTTCGCCGGGCTTTACACCGATGAGCTGCTCCTCAAAGCCCGGAATGAATGTGCCGGAGCCGAGAGTGAGGGACTGGTTCTCTGCAGTACCGCCCTGGAACTGATTGTCGCCTACAAAGCCTTTGTAGTCAAGGATAACTGTATCGCCGTTTTCAGCTGCTCTGTCAACGTCTACCATGCGAGCGTTTCTCTTGCGGAGATTTTCGAGCTCCTTGTCAACGTCTGCTGCGGTAACCTTGTTTTCAATCTTTTCGATTTCGATGCCTTTATATTTCTTGATTTCTACCTCAGGGAATACAGACACTGCGATGGTTACTGTGAAGCCCTGGCCCTTCTTGAGTTCTGTGAAGTCTGCGTTAGGTCTGTCGATAACTTCAAGCTTTAATTCGTTCAGAGCCTTTTCATAATGCTCGGAGAAGAGTGCGTCTACCGCATCGCCGAAGAATACGCCTTCGCCGTACTTTGCTTCGATGAGCTTTCTTGGAGCCTTGCCCTTGCGGAATCCGTCAACAGGGAACTGGTCCTTTGTGGACTGGTAAGCCTTAATCTGTGCGCTTTCGAATTCCTCGGCTGTGAACTCCATGCTGAACTTCGCAACGTTATTTTCCTTTGAGATAAAAGTGGTTTTCATTTAAATATTTCCTCCTAAATAGTAAATGCTGATTAATGGGCGTGGCCGAGCAATGTCAGGCCTCTTTTGTATTTGCTGGACAGTCCGGGGCTGAGCTGATATTTTTCCGCCAGCTCACCTCCGAGCTTTGTGAGCACGTCCTGCTCGCCCGAGAACAGTTCGAACTCTATTTCAGAAATCGGTTCGGTTCCGCGATCGGTGATTATTTCACCGTTGTCTATTGAAACCTCAATGATTGTATCGTCCTTGTCAATTCGGAATCTCCTGCGCATGAAGCTCATCTCCACTATGCAGTTAAGTCTCCTGCCGGCGATTAAATCGATTATCTGCTTGCCTATATCGCTCTCCTTAAAAAGCTGCGGTGACGGCATCATAAAGCACGCCTCATCATCCACGGGAACATTGATTTCCTGCCTCTGAAAAAGCGCACCTTCTGTCTTCCCGCCCCATTTCAGCGATGCAACGATGCGGGTACCCTCTTTCCGGATTCTGAATGCGATGTCGTGATGCGAAAGCACCATGTCATCCGTATCGAAATATGCGGCCTTCATCGCTACCTTTTCGCGAGTATCCTCTTCCTCCCAGCTAAGAAGCTGAGCGTCCTCCCAAATTCGGTCTGCGGTCAGGTCGTCCGGAATACTGTATTTTAACTCAATTTCCATATAAATTTCCTTTTGTTTTTAATCCCGTCCCCTAAAAACAGTCGTATAATATTTTATATTAGTAAATGCTTTGTGTCAAGCAATATCGTTTTTCGCCTGTTTTGCGGCTTCTTTCCCCTCCTGCATGTTGAGCATTGCGATGCCGATTATGATCAGCGCAAGTCCCACAAAGGTGTACCAGCCGTAAGGGTCGCCGTTTATGACGATTCCGCTTAAAAGCCCGACCACCGTCGTTGTGTTGCTCTGAAGCATCGCCGCCTGATGTGCCGGCAGGTTCGTGATTGCCGTATTATAGCCCACATAGCAGAACGCCGTACAGCCAAGGCCTAAGAAAAGTATTGCGCCCAGAAGCGACGGATCCGTAAGCTGCATGGTGTAAGCCTTTATGCCGTTCCCCATCGCAAGTGAGAGCACATTAAACCACACCGCGCCGACTATCGACATCACGTAAGCGATCTCCATCGCCGTGTACTTGCCGGCCACGCTTGCGCCCTTTGCCGAATAAGCAGCACCCATCGTAACAGCCAGAAGCATGCACAGATAGCCGCTCCACTTGCCGCTCATGCTGAAGGACGGACTGAGCACCACCGTCGACACCACGCCGAGGAAGGCGATAAGTATGGCGATGATTGCAATAGGGCTTATTTTTTTATGGAAGAAGATTGCGGATATGATTACGACAAATGTCGGAATCATGGCAATACAGATGCTCGACTCCGAAACCGTGGTCAGCCCTATTCCCACGCACTCCGCGATGGAGTAGATTGCGGGCTGAAACAGTGCGATTATAAGGAGCGGCTTTAACGGTTTGCCCTTTAGGTTTACCTTTATTACCTTTAACGCTACGAGGATTGTCAGGGCTATACAGCCGATGAGCCACCTTGTGGCCAGGACCTCGATAGCATTAAGCTTTACAAGCGCCACCTTTGTGCCCAGAAATGAAAACCCCCAAACCACGCCGGTTACGAAAATAACCAGATAAAGAAATATGCGTTTCATTTTTTATGCTCCCAGCAGTGCGTGTATTCTGTGCGTCAGCATTTGGAACGCGACATTGTTGAGTCCGCCCTGCGGAACGATAATATCCGCATATTTTTTGCTCGGTTCCACGAATTGTTCGTGCATCGGTTTTACCGTGGTCATGTACTGGTCGATAACAGAGTCTAGGCTGCGCCCGCGCTCCTGCGCATCGCGTGTGATTCTGCGGATTATACGAATGTCCGCGTCTGCATCAACAAATACCTTTATATCGCACATGTCGCGCAGCTTTTTGTTTTCAAATATGAGAATGCCCTCTATGACAACTACCTTTGAAGGCTTTATCTTCATGGTCTTTTTGCTGCGGTTGTGAATGGTGTAGTCATAAATCGGTACCTCGACATCCTGCCAATTTTTCAGCATCTCGATATGCTGCAACATGAGGTCCGTTTCAAACGAGTCCGGATGGTCGTAGTTTAGCTTGCAGCGCTCCTCGAAAGGCATCTCGTCGTGCGCTCTGTAGTAATAGTCGTGGCTGATCATTGTAATCTGGTCTGCGAAATGCTCCTTGAGGCGCCCGATAAGTGTGCTCTTTCCCGAGCATGTGCCGCCGGCGATGCCGATTACGATTACATTGTTTTCTTTCATTCGGTTTTCTCCTGATTTTCGGATGCCGCTTTTGCTGCGGCCTCTTCGTCGCCTCTGTCCTCTTTTGTAACGGCAGAGCCGAGGTTAATGTACTGCTTTTCGAGCTCTATAATCAGATTGCTGATTTCCGCAAGGCGTTCCGGGCTTGCATCCGAGCCAACTGCGAGGTTGGTGTTATAGAGAATGTCCTGCAGGCCCTCGTTGATGTTTGCGATGCGGCGCTTCATGTCGTAAATTGCTTCCTGGCTGAACTGCTCGCGCATCTCCTGATCCATGCTTACGACCTGATCCTTTTGGAGCTCGTACTCGCTGATGCCGTCAACAACGGTGCATTCATAGCCCATGTTCTGACGGACATAGTCGGC
>JAEEGU010000126.1 GCA_016280485.1 Bacillota bacterium
CAGCGCGATTTCCCGGCATCGGTCTACGAGGTTGTAATTTCCGGCTTTGCCGGCGGTCTCGGCAGCCGCTTCTTTTACTCGAAAAAGGAAAAGGAGCTTGCCCTTGCTGCAATTGAAAGGCTTGGTATGTCTGAGTTTGTGCACAGATGCTACCGTGATCTTTCGGGCGGCCAGCAGCAGAGAGTCCTGCTTGCGCGCGCAATCTGCGGAGCAAAAAAAATCCTTGTACTGGATGAACCCGTGGCGGGCCTCGACCCTGCCGCAACGAGGAATATGTACGACATCATCAGCGAGCTCAACCGCAGGGAGGGGCTGACCATAATAATGGTTTCGCACGATGTGGAGGTAGCAACCGGCTATGCGACGCAGGTATTAAAGCTCACCTCCGACGGATACAGTATATTCCGTCCGCGCCAGACAAAGCAGCAAAAATCCGAAAGGAGGGGCGAATAATGAACGGACTTGAAAATATAGCCTTTTATTTCACCTTTCCTTTTGTAAGATACGCCTTGATTGTTGGGGTCTTCATCTCCTTAAGCGCTGCGCTCCTCGGAGTGCCGCTTGTATTAAAGCGCTTTTCATTCATAGGAGACGGCCTGTCGCACGTGGCATTCTGCGCCATGGCGATATCGGCTGTAATGAACCTCTACAGCGACATGATTGTAATCGTGCCGGTGACTGTGATATCGGCGATTATAATTCTTCGCGCCGGTCAAAACACCAGAATCCGCGGCGATGCTGCGATTGCAATGCTTTCCGTAAGCGCAATGGCAATAGGATATCTCTTAATGAACATTTTTACCGTCTCGGGAAACGTTTCCGGAGATGTGTGCTCGACGCTTTTCGGATCGGTTGCGATACTGACCCTGTCAAAGAGCGACGTTTGGCTTTGCATCGCGATGTCGATTCTGGTAATCGCGGTCTATACGCTGTTTTACAACAAGCTCTTTGCGGTTACCTTTGACGAAAACTTCGCCGAAGCGACGGGTGTAAAATCCGACTTTTACAACACGATGATTGCGGTAATCACCGCTATTATCATAGTGCTCGCGATGAAGCTGGTGGGAACGCTGCTTATATCGGCTCTCGTCATCTTCCCGGCACTTTCCGCGATGAGGCTTTTCAAAAGCTTTAAGTCGGTTATAGTATTTTCAGCGATTATATCGGTGGCGTGCTCTGTTATCGGAATCCTGGCATCAATCTTAGCTTCTACGCCGGTCGGCTCCACCATCGTGGTGGCAGACCTTGCCGTTTTCGCAATCTGCTCTGCCCTTGGCAAAGTCCTGAAAGTAGACATGTAGTCCCTATAGCCGGGACTTGATTTAAAGCCAATTGCGGCTATTGATTTAAAGCCTTCCCCTTGAGGGGAAGGTGTCACCGAAGGTGACGGATGAGGTGTTTATGAGAAGAATTTTATCCCTGGCGCTGGCCGCTGCCCTTATCTTAATATGCACAGCCTGCGCACCCCAAACCGTCGATGTGCGGGTTGAGACGGTCTACCTGCCTCACGATGACGGCACCTACGCTTATGCGGAAGCAGTCTACCCGGCAGGCGCGACGGAAGAAGAGGTTCCGCTTGTCGCAATGGGGCACGGCTTCACCGGCACCTTAAACAGCGGCGGAGCCGAGGAGCTTGCGCATCGCCTGGCAGAAGCGGGAATCGCCACAATCAGGGTGGACTTTGACCCAAGGACCGCCCCTGACAAAAAGGCGGAGAAGACCAATCTTTACAGCCTGACCAGCATGGAAGCCGACCTCGCACGCGGCATTGATTACATGTGCGAAACCTATAAAATCGACGAAAGCCGCATCGGCCTCTACGCTCGCAGCATGGGCGGCAGAGTTGCTATGCGCATGGCAAACGAGAGCTACGGCGGGCGGGATTATGCGTGCATGAGCCTCGTGGCACCCGCGGGCAATGCCGGTGCCATGGTTTACTATATGGGCGGACAGGAAAAATGGGATGCCATGAAAGCAACGGCAGCGGCATTCGGCTATGTGGAAAAGCAGGGCCAAAAGCTTACACCACAGTGGTTTGAGGAGTTTGAGGAATATGACCCTTGCGCGTACGGCGACCGCTTCGGCGACAAACCTGTCTACGTAATTTACAATACCGACGACTATGTTGTGACTTCGTCGACCTCAATTGACTGCGCAAATGCTTACGCGAACTCGCGTACAAAGGAGGTCACAACTACCGACGGCCACGGCTACGAAATGGGCTTTAAGGAGTCGGAGCTAAAGGACGAGCTCATGGACAGCATTGTGGTGTTCTTTAAGGAGAATCTGTAGGGTCGGCGGTGGCGGTTTGTCACTTGAAGATTTTTGTACGCGGTGTGTTTTTGATGTGTACCGGACAATGCATTTGCATTGCCCGTTTTTTATTGGGCGATTTGGTGCCACCTGTTCGACGCAGCGGTGGTGAGCTCACCGCTTTGGAAATGGCAAGTCAGGCAGTCTGTGGTTTCTGCACGAATTCCTCCGTTTTCCGTTGAAAACAGAAAACTGTTCGATAAACTGTAACTGTGGCGATACAAAACAATTAAAGTAAAATAATTTTAATGTTGACATATTATGTAAAATGGTATATAGTGGAAATACGGATAAATTATATTCTTGATTTTTTCGCGTAGCATCTATATAATTAAAGTAAACATACACACAAGATATACTTGCGTGAGCAATTACTTTAAGGGGCGTAATATGCTATTATCGTATCAAGAATGCATAACTCAATATGGAAGCGACTACGGAATTAAAAAGGCGATTTCAGAGGGACGCCTTTTCTTCAAAGAAAAAGGTCTTTACTCTACTACGGAGCATTATTCGGAATTAAGTTCTATAATGCTCAAATATCCCAAGGCGGTGCTTACGGGGAAGAGCGCCTTTTACTATCATTCTTTGACGGACGGTATACCTGACTACTACTATCTGGCGACCAGGCGAAATGACACTCGCATTAATGATAAACGTGTGCAGCAGTCCTTCCTTAAAGAAGAAATGTTCAATGCGGGCATTACTACTATGCGCTACAACAATTCCGTCATCAGAGTATATGACAGAGAGCGTATGCTGATAGAGCTTATGCGGTTTAAGGCGAAATATTCTTTAGATTACTACAAAGAAGTTGTTCTAAATTATCGAAAGATAGCAGATACGCTGGACTTCGTTTCAGTTGAAGACTACGCAATGATGTTCAAGAATGGGGGGACACTTCTTAATATGATTCAAATGGAGGTATTATGAGATTATATGAAGAGATTGAGAGGATTAAAGCAGAGGGATATAGTGAAGACAATGCGCGAGCGAAGCTTGGGCAAGATGTAGTTCTGAAAGCAATTTCGGAAAGCGGCATGGCCAGAAATGCCACCATTAAGGGTGGCGTAGTGATGCGTAGTCTTTCAGGCAACTCACGAAGAGCAACGCAGGATTTTGACTTGGACTTCATTCGTTACTCAATAATGGATGATTCTGTTCAAAGGTTTATAAGAAAACTCAACTGCATAGAGGGGCTAAACATTGAGGTTATCGGAAAAATTATCCCGCTTAATCATCAGGATTATAAGGGAAAGCGCGTGTTTATTGCGATAACAGATACCGAAGGCACTGTCCTTTCTTTGAAAATGGACATTGGCATCCATAATGATTTGTCTGTGGAGCAAGAAGAATACGCCTTTGATGTTGGCTTCCAAAAAGATGCAGTCAGCCTTTTAATAAACTCTCCGGCACAAATGATTGCAGAAAAGCTTAAATCATTGGTGAGATTTGGAACACGTAACACGCGATACAAAGACATATTTGACATATGCTTTTTAAGTGAACGTGCAGATATTGATCAACTGAATGATTGTATTCGGAAATATATCTTCGCCGATCCGACGCTTCGCAGAGTATCATCCATTCAGGATATTTACATTCGAGTTGAAAAGACCTTTAGCAATCCGGGCTATCTGAAAGAATTAGAGAAGTCAAAATTAAACTGGCTTGATATATCGATACAGGAAGTCATTAAAAGAGACTTGAGTTTTATCAGGAAACTGCAGAAATAAAACAGCAGGTGTTTCGTTCCGAAATAGGTTAAAAGTAACAACTATTTAGACCTGATTAAAAAATCCTTTGCATACCACTTGACAGTTATTTAACACAGTGCTAGCATTGTTTTGTTGTGAATTTAATACAAGCGACAGAGTTCTGCGCCGCACGCCATGTGGTGCAGCTAAGATGGAAGTATGTGAAAGTCATACGCGGTCCCGCCGCCGTAAGCGAGGAGCCGGAACCCACTATGCCACTGATTATTCGGGAAGGCGGGCTACAGCGATGATGCGCGAGCCGGAAGACATGCTCTATCGCAAAGTAACCGCGGGTAATCGGCTTTGCTTGAAACATAGAACAGAAAAACGGACTGTAGCTTTGTGCTGCAGTCTTTTTGTGTGCTCTTAACGTCGACGGCTCAATCGAAGTAATGACAGGCGTTTGCATAATCAAGGACGGAAAGAAGTTTGTAGACGTAAGCTCTTCCCACCTTACAACCTTCGTTGTAACCACTGAAGAGGTAAACAATCCGTTCTCTGATGTACAGAGCGGCGACTATTTCTATGCACCCGTTCTCTGGGCAATTGCATCAGGCATCACAAAGGGCATCGGCGAGACCACATTTGCTCCAAACGATGTTGTTACTCGCGAGCAGCTTGCTTCCTTCATCTATCGCTATGCGGTAGAAAAGGGCAAGGGCTACACGGAAGCACCTACAGCAAAGCTCGGCTTTAGCGACGCGGGCAGCGTTCACGCATGGGCTGACGAAGCAATGCACTGGTGCGTTGAAAAGGGCATCGTTTCCGGAATGGGTGAAAGCACGCTCGCTCCGCAGAATGAAGCAAACAGAGCACAGATTGTAACAATGCTTTATCGTTTCTCCTCTGTTCTTTAACAGAATAAAATAGTAAAAAGGAAGAGCCGCTCGGGGAAGCCCGGGCGGTTTTCCTTTTCATAAATGACAAAAGATATAATGAAAACACGAATAATTAACCAAATTCTTTTGACAAACCGATTTGCCTATTGTATAATAGGAAAGTACGGTAAGTACATCATGCGCGTGTAGCTCAATGGATAGAGTGCCTGACTACGAATCAGTAGGTTGCACGTTCGAGTCGTGTCACGCGCACCAGACCCCCGAGGCAATGCTTCGGGGGTTTCATCTTGTAATACGGTTAATACGGTTTTACCGCGAAAAACGGAGAATAAATGAAAGAATCAAACCTGCAGCGCGCGAAAAACTACATATTGTCATCCTGCAAATATGTGCGGAATTTTGCGATGTGGCTCCTTATATCCGCCGTAATCGGCGCGGTAGGCGGCATAGTGGGCTCACTCTTTCACATAACGGTTGACTTTGCGACGGGCACCGGCTCTGCACATCCAAACCTTCTGTACCTGCTTCCCGTAGGCGGCATAGTTATAGCCTTTGTTTACAAGCTGACGGGCATGGTCGGGAAAAACACCAACATCGTAATAGATTCAATCCACGACGGAAGCCCTGTACCGGTGATGCTGATTCCGGCGATTTTCATTTCCACCGCAATCACGCACCTACTCGGCGGCTCTGCCGGCAGGGAAGGCGCCGCGCTTCAGATAGGCGGCGGAATCGGCTACCGCGTGGGAGAAACACTTCACCTCAGCGAAAAGAGCATGCGTCTTGCCACACTCTGCGGCATGAGTGCTGTCTTCTCGGCGCTCTTTGGCGTGCCACTGACGGCGAGCGTGTTCGCGCTCGAGTTCATAAGCGTGGGTGTCATCTACTATTCCGGCTTTGTGCCATGCCTGTGTGCTTCGCTTGTGGCACTTGAGATCTCTCTTTTGTTCGGCATCAAGCCGACGAAGTTTCTGATACTTGCGCCAAGCCTTGAGCCTGCGATGCTGGGCAAGGTTTGCGTACTGGCGGCACTCACGGCAGTGGTCAGCATTTTCTTTTGCGAAGCAATGCGGCTTAGCGGTATATTTGCCAAAAAGATAAGTAATATCTATATGAGGATTTTCACAGGCGGCGTTCTGGTTGCCGGAGCGGCGCTGCTTCTCGGGACGCGTGACTATTGCAGCCTCGGAATGAACATCGTGGAGTCGGCAATAGAGCAGGGCGAGTGTAGTCCCGAGGCGTTCTTTTTCAAAATCCTCTTTACGGCCGTAACCATAGGCTTTGGCTACAAGGGCGGTGAAATCGTGCCGACATTTTTCATAGGTGCGACCTTTGGCTGCTTCGCCGGGAGCCTTCTTGGAATACCTGCGGGCTTTAGTGCAGCGCTCGGGCTTGTGGGAATGTTCTGCGGCGCGGTAAACTGCCCGATAGCGTCAATCCTGCTCGGCACGGAGCTTTTCGGCTCGGCGGGACTGCCTTATTTTGCGGCAATCAGCGCGATTTCTTATGTGCTCTCCGGGTATTTCGGCATCTATTCAAGCCAGAAAATAGTTTACGCAAAAACCCGCGCGGAGTTCATCGACAGGTTTACGCACTGACAAAATTTATTTTTGCCGGCTCAAAAAATATACTCAGGTATAAGAATCACTATATCTTGTGGCGAATGTACATATTTGCCACAAGATATATTATTTTTTTGCTAAAATTGATAAATGTGTAGAAAATACTTGCACTATATATACAAATATGCTAAAATAAACATTTATTTTCCCCTTTACTTTTTTGATTTTTATGTGATATAATGCGATTGTGTCGGTCTTTAACTTTTAAAGAAAGGAGTAGGATATCATGTATAATATCGGTGAAATGGTTGTTTACGGAGAATCCGGCGTGTGCCGCATTACTGACATAACAGAGCGTAGCAGCCTCGGAAATGAAGATGTAAAGGCAATGTATTACACTATGCAGCCTTGCTACCAGGGCTATACCATTTATGCCCCTGTAGAAAACTGTAAGGTTTTCATGCGCCCAATTATATCAAAGGAAGAAGCCATTAAGCTGATAGACAAGATTCCTACGATTCAGGCAAAAATTTACCAGGGCATTTCCCTGCGCGAGCTTGTGGACCGCTACGAGAGCATGATAAAAACGCACAGCTGCGATGACCTTTGCAAGCTTACAATGTCAATTCATGCGAAAAAGCTTGAATGCATCAAGAACAAGCGCAAGGTCGGTGCTGTTGACGAAAAATATATGAAAAAGGCAGAAGATCTTCTTTTCGGTGAGCTTGCCGTCGTTTTGGACATACCAAAGAACGAGGTGCCGAGCTTCATTGAAAAGCGCATCGGCTAAGACGAAAAATACAAAATGTAATACAATACTCTTCATAGGAGTGTTTCCGACATAGAAGCGGCAGGGAAACCTGCCGTTTTTATTTGTCTTTTTTTGCGGTTTAATCCCAAATAAAGCCTAAAATTACTTGACAAAAGTCTAAAATGTGAGATAATTATACTTGAGTACAAAAACTATACTCAAATACTAAGTTTAAATCCGGGGATTACATATGTTTAAAGAAAAGAAAAACTATAGAAAGCTCTCAAAACAGGAAAACAGGATTCAGGTAATCAAATTCACCCTGTTTTCAATATCTGCGGGGATAATCGAGGCGGCGAGCTTTGCGCTTTTAACCGAGCTTACTCCTTGGGACTACAGACCACGCTATCTCATAGCGCTGACACTTTCGGTGCTTTGGAATTTTACTCTGAACAGGGAGTTCACCTTCAAATCGGCAAACAACGTACCGGTGGCAATGGCAAAGGTTGCGGCCTTTTACTGTGTCTTCACGCCGCTTTCGACGTGGTGGGGTGATGAGCTTACGGGCATAGGGTGGAATGATTACATCGTGCTCGGAATCACGATGGCTGCAAACCTTACGACCGAGTTTCTATATGACAGATTTTTCGTTTACCGTGGCACCATGAACACAAACAAGCGAGCGGAGCGCGACGGTGAAAAGATAGAGGAGGAATGAGAATGGAGAAAAAGAACAGTGAAAAGAAAGTGGTCAAACCACAAAGGCTTCGCAAAAGCGAACGCAGCAAAATCAGAATAATGCACGCGGCAAAGGGCCTGTTTGAGGAACAGGGCATGGAGCATGTAACCTTTAACGAGGTTGCGGAAGCGGCGGACGTCTGCAGAAGCACGGTATTTAACTACTTCCCAAGCTCTGACGATTTGATGGCGGCGATATACGAAAGCGAGATAAGAGACATTCACGATCGATGCGATGCTTCGGGACTTGAGGGCGAAGAGTTCATAAGGCAGTTCTTTATGCACATGCTGCAGGATGCGGCCTACTATCCTAAGCTGATGGTAGAGCTTACGTCAGCGGCCCTTGTAAGAGACGAAAAACGTAAATCCTTAAAGGACATCGAAAAGCTGCTGGAGAAAAAGCTCCCACACAGAGAGAATCTGTCAAAGGAAGAGGTCGAGCTCCAGATGATTATGATAATCGGAGCATACACCGGGATAATATATCACTACATAGTGAACGATCTGAAATTCGATGTTAAAAAAATGAACAAGCAATATGTGGCGATTATAGACAGACTTTTATCAGATGAACAGAACACAAAACAGAAATAGATAAACAATGGAGGAAAAAAAGATGAAAAATTGCGGAATCAGCAGATGGGATGACCCGGCAGAAATTAATGCGAAGTTAAAGAAGCTGCAGACTCAGGGTATCTGGGAAGTAGACGATGACTACTACGAAAACACTGTCCTGAAGTATTATCAGGAAAAGTGCAAGGAGTCCTTTAAGATTTACGACGAGGCGAAGAATTACCTTCCGGGCGGCGTTCAGCACAAGTTGGCCTTCAACAAGCCTTTCCCTGTAGCGTTCAAGCAGGCAAAGGGCGCATATCTTGTTGACCAGGACGGAAACAAATATATCGACTTCCTGCAGGCAGGCGGTCCGACTATCCTCGGATCAAACTATGACCCAATTAGAGAAGCTGCGGTTGAGGTTATCAATACCTGCGGCCCGGTTACAGGTCTCTTGCACGAAAGCAAGCTTTTGATTGCAAAGGAAATCAACAAGCACATGCCAAACGTTGAGATGTTCCGTATGCTCGGCTCCGGTACAGAGGCTGACATGGCGGCTCTTCGTATCGCGCGTATCGCAACAGGCCACAAGAGAATTATCAAGGTGGGTGGCGCTTATCACGGCTGGTCCGATCAGCTGGTTTACGGCCTCAAGATTCCGGGCTCGAGAAATCTCCTCGAATCCCACGGAATTCCAAAGGGCGCATATGCAACAACAGACGAGGTTAAGCCGAACGATCTTGACTATCTCGAGGCTACATTAAAGAGAAACAAGTTAAAGGGCGGCACAGCTGCTGTCGTAGTTGAGCCGGTAGGCCCTGAAAGCGGAACACGTCCAATCGCAAGAGACTACAACAAGGGTGTAAGAGCGCTCTGCGACAAGTACGGCGCACTGCTTATCTTCGACGAAGTAGTAACAGGCTTCAGAGTTGCGCTCGGTGGCGCACAGGGCTACTTTGACGTAGTTCCTGACCTTACCGTATTTGGCAAGATTGTGGCAGGCGGCTACCCTGCAGCAGGCGGCGTAGGCGGCAAGAGAGAGTATGCTTCCATCATGGCAGCCGGCATCGGCAACAAGGGCCACAGAGCTTACGTGGGCGGCACACTTTCCGCTAACCCACTTTCCGCTATGGCGGGCTACGTGGCAATCAAGGAAATCGAAAGAACCAATGCCTGCGAAGTAGCGGGCCGTGCGGGAGACAGACTCTGCGACGGTCTTAAGGCACTTCTCGACAAGTATGGCCTGCCGTTTGTAGCCTACAACCAGGGCTCGATTGTTCACCTCGAGTGCACAGCTGCAATGAGCTTTGACTTCTCCTCACGCTGCATGATAAAATCGGCTATGGGCATATTAAAGCACAAGGATATGATGTATGAAAGAAAGGATTCCATGGAAAGAATGGGAGCCGCATACATGGCAAACGGTATCGTAACACTTGCGGGCAGCAGACTTTACACTTCACTGGCTGATACCGACGAGGTTATCGACGAGGCATTAAACCGCTTCGAAGAAGTATTCAAGCATGTAAAGAAAACCGACAAGGGACTTTTGAAATAGTAGAGAGGTAGGCATGGCTAGCTACATTATGGCCCACGATCTGGGCACATCGAGTGACAAAGCGGCGCTTGTTGATTTCGACGGCAGAATCGTCGCCACGGCAAAGGAGGACTATCCCACATACTATCCGCGGCCGGCTTGGGTAGAGCAGGAGCCGATGGATTACTGGGACGCGAGCTCACGGGCGAGCGCACGCATTATAAAGGAACTGGGTATAGACCCTGCGGATGTCAAGGGTGTAGTCTTTTCGACTCAGGCCCAGGGTATAATCCCGGTTGATGCAGAGGGAAATCTCCTTTACCGCAACATCACGTGGGTTGACGGTCGCGCCGAAAAACAGGCAAAGGCCATAATGAAAAAGGTCGGCGGCGAGCGCATTTTCAAGATGTTCAGCGGCACACCGATTATGGGAAAGGACGTGCTCGCAAAGGTCATCTGGCTAAAGGAAGAGCGCCCCGACATATGGGAAAAGACCTACAAAATCCTCGATGTAAACGGCTGGATGAAATATAAGTGCACGGGCAAGATGGTGACCGAGATTTCGGGCGCATCTGCCTTTGCACTGGACCTAAAGAAAAAAGAATGGATGAGCGTCTTAAAGCTTGTTGGCATGGACATGGAAAAGCTGCCAAGGCTTGTGACAAGCACCGA
>JAEEGU010000023.1 GCA_016280485.1 Bacillota bacterium
CCTGCGTACGGAACATACGAATCAACGCCCTCTTCAAACGAAAGCTTTGCATCGCCGCCGAGGTCGTATCTTTGCCAGTTGCGCGCACGGTTCGAGCCCTCGCCCCAATATTCCTTTACATAGCTGCCGTTTACCATCAGCTTGTTTGTAGGGGATTCGTCAAATCTTGCAAAGTATCTGCCCTGCATCAGGAAATCCGCACCCATGGCAAGTGCCAGAGTCATGTGATAATCGTGCACGATACCGCCGTCCGAACAAATCGGCACGTAGATGCCGGTCTCTTTGAAATATTCGTCGCGAGCCTTTGCAACCTCGATTACCGCTGTCGCCTGGCCGCGTCCTATACCCTTGGTTTCGCGAGTGATACAGATTGATCCGCCGCCGATACCGATCTTTACAAAGTCGGCACCCGATTCTGCGAGGAATCTGAAGCCCTCGGCATCAACCACGTTGCCTGCGCCGATCTTTACGCTGTCGCCGTACTTGTCGCGCACAAACTTTAATGTGTCTGCCTGCCACTCGGAATAACCCTCGGAAGAGTCGATGCAGAGGATGTCTGCGCCGGCCTCAACAAGCGCCGGAATTCTTTCCTCGTAGTCGCGTGTATTTACGCCCGCGCCGACCATATAGCGCTTGTGCTCGTCAAGAAGCTCGTCAGGGTTGGACTTGTGTGCCTCGTAGTCCTTGCGGAATACGAAGTGTGTGAGTCTGCCCTTCTTGTCGATGATTGGCAGTGCGTTGAGCTTGTGGTCCCAGATCACATCGTTTGCGGCCTTGAGCGTGATGCCCTCCTCGGCATAGATGAGGTCTTCAAAAGGTGTCATGAAGGTCTCTATCTTCTGGTCGAGCCTCATGCGGCTTACGCGGTAGTCGCGGCTTGTCACGAGGCCCAAAATCTTTCCGTCGGACGTGCCGTCATCGGTGATTGCGATCGTGCCGTGGCCCTTCTGCTCTTTGAGCGCCAGCACATCTGCGAGCGTCTGGTCAGGGCGAAGGTTGGAATCGGACTTAACAAAGCCCGCCTTGTGGTCCTTTACCTTTTTAACCATTGCCACCTGACTGTCGATAGGCTGGCTTACAAAAATAAAACTGATCCCGCCTTCCTGCGCCAGAGCAACGGCCAGACGGTCGTCGGAAACTGACTGCATGACAGCAGAAACCAGTGGAATGTTCATAGTAATGGCAGGCTCCTCTTTACCCTTTCTGTACTTTACAATAGGGGTTTTGAGGCTGACATTTTCCTTTGTGCAATTCTTTCCGGAATATCCCGGCACCAGCAAATACTCGCTGAATGTTCTAGATGGTTCGCTAAAATAGATTGCCATAATACCTCCTCTTTTCCTGTGCGTTCTTTCGCTGTTTTATCCGTAATAATACTGCGTTATTAAGTGAAGATTATACCTTAAAACCCGCCCCCTTTCAAGGGCTTTTTTAGGCTTTTTTAAGTTTTTCGAAAAGTTTTGTAATGCCCCTTGAAATCAGTATCTCTCAGCGATAAATTCCTCGAGAGTAATCCCCTTTTCGTGGATGTAGGTCGCATTCTCCACGCCCACATAGCGGAAGTGCCACGGCTCGTACATGTAGCCGGTTATCGGCTCGCCCGCGGAAGTGTAACGCAGTATGAAGCCATACTCGTGCGCATGGGCATCAAGCCACTGCCCCTCCTGCGTGCTTCCGAAATCCTTTGTCAGCTTGTAGTTAACCGTCGCGCTGGTGAGGTCTGCCGCAAGCCCCGTCTGATGCTCGCTTGTGCCCGGGCGCGCGCTGTATTTGTCCGCCGCCGCCTGACCGTCCTTTGCCACGTAGTTGTTGTAGAGAGTGCTCTGAAAGTTGTAGCTGCGATAAGCAGTGGTCACCAGAACGGTGTAGCCCTCTGCCATAGCCGCTTCAATCATGGCGTCCATCGCGTTTGCGGCATAGTCCACCATGTACTGATTTGCCTCGGCGCGGTCGGTTGCGCGATATTTTGTAAGCTGCAGATTTGCAGGCTTGTAATTCTTGCTTACTCCGCAAACCTTGTTGACGAGCTGAACCGTCTCATCTCCGCCCTCAGGGATGAAAGGCGTATCGTAGTAAACGGTCTCGTTTTTGGTTGTATCGCTGATATCCGAGAGATTTTGCGCAGTCTCCTCCGGAGTGTTGGCGGGGTCTTCAACATCGCCTGCAAGATCGTCCGTCAAATCCGGGATGTCTTCTGAAGCCACTACATCATCCGATGTCGGAGCGAGGTTTGCCGGGCCTTCGCCACCTGCGGCTCCGCCTTCACCGACCGAAATTATCTGAAGCGGATTTCCGCCCTCGATGAAAATATCGTAGAAAAATCCAAAGGATACAGCCAGAGCCACCACGATGCAAAATATGATGACCCCGCGCTTTATCTTTTTCTGCTTGTCTTTCTTTATGTCTTTTTCCATTAATTTATCCTCCAGATTGTGTTTCCGTTGCCAAAGACAGGCGTGAATGAGCTCTGTCCCTCCCCGTTTCGAAGTGCGAGCCTTAAAAGCGTGCTGTCCGCAATTTCAGTGCTTACCGCCGCGATGCTGACATAGCCTTGATGGTCTATTATGTAAAGAGTAAGTGCGCCGTCCGGCTTTTCCCTTTTGTCGGTTTCGTCCGTAACGATTACGCCGTCCTTCATGAAGATGCAGCGCTTTATATCAAAGAATGTTCCGTCATTCCTTTCGAGAGTGACGGTAAGTGCTCCCGCGTCGCTTCGTTTGTAGTGTGCACTGCAGTCGGCTATGCCCGTAAGACTGACCCATCCCTCGCTGCCGCACGGGATTTCAACCGGACTGTTGCTCAGCGCGCAGACGGGTTCTCTCCCCGTACCGTCGTATGTTCCGTAGTAGCCGATAGTGCCTGCTTTGTTTACCATGTCTCCGCTGATAACAAGATATACCGGTATATCCGGCCCGCCCGCAAGGGCTTTGAACATATCGGCAGATTCAGCAG
>JAEEGU010000127.1 GCA_016280485.1 Bacillota bacterium
AAATTATTTGTGTTAAAGAAATTGTACGTGAACTAAGTTAGTTCTTACCAATCATGATTGATTGTGTGTGTACATAGTCTTTTCTTAGACTAAATTTCTACACTATGAAGTTGTCAATGTTCATGAGCCTTTCGGCTCGCGTACACAACATACATTATGTCGTGAACAGTTAATATCATACTATCTGAAGGAGCATTTGTCAACATCTTTTTTGAGGTTTTTAAACCTTTTTAAAAGATTTAAATCTATTGATTTTCAGCCGCTCTTAAAACAGACAGCTTTCATATAATAACAAAGGTGTCGACCAAAGTCAACACCTTTTTTGATATTTTTATATTAATCATAAAAAATCAGACAATTCAGCTCTTTCACTCGCACGAAAATCCTCATTTTTCAACCTTTCTGTGCAAGCCGAAGGCCACATACAGTACCGCAGCGATGGCATTCATTACTCCGAAGAGCAGATATACCCCGGCTCCGCCTGCCAAATCCAGCATCACGCCGCCGATTAGCTGGCAGATGATTCCCGAAATCGAAGAGCTAACCACATAGTAAGCGGATATCGCAAGCCCGAGGCTGCCCCTGTCCGCAACCTTCGCCACATACTTGATAATCTCCACGAGTATAATGCCGTTTACCATGCCCTGCAAAAAGAAGAACGCGGTGAGCAGGAACGTCGAAGGTACGGTCGCATACCAGAGAAATCGGACTGCCGATATAATAATAGAAAAAAGAATCATTCTTTCGAGGGTGAACCTCTGCGAAAGCCTGCCCGCAATCAGCATGAACGGTGCTTCGCTGCCGACCATCAGCAGCATCGCAAAACCCACGCCCGCGAGGTCTCCGCCCGCATCCTCGTAGAGGAAGCTGAAGTAGGTATTGTTCGCCACATTCGTGCCGCCCACAAATATCGCCACAATCAGGATCTTCAGGTAAGTCCTGTTCTTGAGAAGATCCGCATACCCCACCTTCGCAGCCTTCTCGGCAGCGCTGTCTTTACTGCTGCCGGCTCCGCCTTTTGGCAATGCCTTGGCTCCGGCAGTGCTTGCCTCTGCCTCTTCTTCGCTTACCTCGCCTGCGGCCACATCGTAAGCCTCGAGAGTCTTGTCGGCGCGCCTTCTGCTTACACGGAAAGGCAGGTCTCCGCGAATGCGGCCGATGGAGGCGATTGTAACCATGGAGAGGGCAAAGCCCAGCGTGGCGATGAGGAAGATCACCTGCGTGCCGAACGTATTTGAAAGCCGACCCGCAGCGAAAACCGAAACAGAGTAGCCTATCGCGCCCCACATGCGTATGGCGTTAAAGCGCTCGCCGTCCTCCATTACCATCGCATCCGAAAGAGCGTTAACAGGCTGCTGGAAAAAGTAAAGTCCCGCATAGGCCACGAGGAACAAGAGGTACAGCTTTATTGCCGGCAAAATCATGCATATCACTGCAGTTGCAGTAAAGAGCAGCATAACTACTCCGCTCTTGCTCTTTGCTCGGCTGTATATGCCGCCCCAGAAGGCTGTTGCAAAAATCGCAGCAAATGTGCCCGCGCCCGTAATCGTTCCGATTTGCGTACCGGAAAAGCCTATGTCATCGAGGTACTGGCCTATCAGAGGATAGACTCCGCCCATTGCGGCATAGGTGAGCGTGTAAAGCGCTATGTAATTCCAAAAAGACGATTTTCTTTTCATAACATAATGACTATAGCATTTTTCCTTTTTGCGTTCAATAGTGAGTTTATGAAATCTGCGCCTGCCGCATTTTCGTATTGTGAAACGCTTTTTCGCATTTTGAAATAATTTTACTGTTTTAACCTGTATTTTTGTCCTATATCTATTGCGCCGCAGAAAGTGCGGTGCTAAAATTACATCATCATAAAAGAAAAACATGTAGAGTAGACATTGTAAGTCAAGTGTCACGGGATGGGATGTCGCCCGTGAACGAAAAGCCGTTCATTAGGTTTGCTGTGCAATGTCGCGTCCGCTGCTACAAACGACATCCTCTTTTATATAAAGGAGGTTTTTTTAATGAAAAATTCAAACACAGTGCGCCTGGTAACGATAGCGCTTATGATCGCTATGGAGATTATCCTCACCAGATTCCTTTCGATTAACACCCCGATATTAAGGCTCGGCTTTGGATTCCTTCCTATCGCGGTTACGGGAATCCTCTACGGTCCGCTTTGGGCGGGCGGCGCATATGCCATAGGCGATATCCTCGGTGCAAACCTGTTCCCTACGGGAGATTTCTTTCCGGGATTTACGCTTACGGCTTTCCTCTCGGGCCTGATTTTCGGTTTCTTCCTGCACGGCCACGAGGTTACGTGGAAGAGGAGCCTGCTCGCAAGCTGCACGGTTGTACTTCTTTGCGATCTGTTGCTCAACACGCTCTGGCTCAGCATCCTCTACGGGAACGCATTTATAGTGCTCCTCCCGACACGAATCCTGAAGGTAGCTTTTGCTATCCCTGTTGAGACGGTGCTCATCAAGCTCACCTATGACCGCGTGCTCGCAAGAGGGCACTTCGTTCCCAGACTCCAGCGCCAGTAAGGCTGATAAATAATGAAAACCCCCGGGATGACCCGGGGGTTTTGCTATTCTTCTATGATTTCGTACATGCCTGCCGCATCTTCCTTTCGGCAGGATTCTGTAAGCGCTAGGACGCGCGCGGTGATTGAGCTGTTACCGAACTGAATGTGGATAACATCGCCCACATTAACCTCGGTGCCCGCCTTTGCCACCTTTCCGTTTATCGACACTCTCTCCGTGTCGCACGCTTCCTTTGCAATCGTGCGGCGCTTAATAAGCCGCGAGTTCTTTAAAAATTTGTCGATCCGCATAATTTTACACCTCATCCGTCGCCTTCGGCGACACCTTCCCCTCGAGGGGAAGGCTTAAATTTTGTGGCGCCGCCACAGGACATTTTAACAAGCCGTACATGAAAAAAGCGGTCCCGTAGGGGATCGCTTTATTCATGCATTAAGTGGATTACTTGTTTACAGAATCCTTAAGAGCCTTACCAGCCTTGAATACAGGAGCCTTTGATGCAGGAATCTTGATGATTTCGCCAGGCTTACGAGGGTTGCGGCCCTGACGAGCCTTTCTTGTTCTAGTCTCGAAAGTACCAAAGCCGATGAGCTGTACCTTGTCACCCTTTACGAGTGCCTTTTCTACGGATGCAACGAATGCGTTTACAGCAGCCTCAGCGTCCTTCTTTGTGAATCCTGTCTTTTCTGCAACTGCAGCAACTAATTCAGCCTTATTCATGAATAAATCCTCCTTAAAAATAATAGACTAAAATGATTTATGAAAAATCAACTTCGCTTCTTCCCACAACGCGTCCATCTCTTTAAGGGTCATATCCTCGAGCCGCCGGCCACTTTCAATAGCCTTTTCCTCGATATAACCGAATCTGCGGGTGAACTTGTCGCTCGTCCGTGTCAATGCGTATTCCGGATCCACATCAAGGAATCTGGCTGCATTTACCACTGAAAAGAGTAAATCTCCAAGCTCTTCGGATATTGCCTCCCTGTCGGATGATTTGCATGCGCTAAGGAGCTCCGTTGTTTCTTCTTTAATTTTATCGAAGGCACCGCCTACATCATCCCAGTCAAACCCGACATCAGCCGCGCGCTTTTGCACTTTGTACGCACGTGTTAAAGCCGGCAATGCCCTGGGTACGGACAGCAGTCTCTGATGCTGTGAGACTTGCGCCTTTTCTTCACGCTTTATATTTTCCCATTTTTCCAACACTTTGTCAACGGTTTTTGCACTTTCTTGCGAAAAAATATGGGGATGACGCCTAATCATTTTCTCACATTCCTCGTTTATTACCTCAGTCATGGCAAAATTGTCAGATTCTGCCGCAAGTGAAGTGTGAAAAACGACCTGCAACATCACATCTCCGAGCTCTTCGCGCAGGTTGTCCATGTCCTCATTGTCGATGGCATCCGCCACCTCATATGCCTCTTCAAGCATACATCCGCGAATCGATTTGTGATCCTGTTCCTTGTCCCACGGACACTCCTTTCGCAAAAGCTCTATAAGATCAATCAGCCTGCGAAAAGCCTCCTCGGGCGTCTTTGCTTCTTTTCTGAGCTCAGGATATTTTACTTCACACATAGTTTTCACCTATTTCACAAACTTATCTACAATTTTCACCAGCTTCTTGCCCTTTGGCAGTAACAGCACTTCATCGCGTGTAATAGTCTTTGTCACAAACAGCATAACACCGTAAACAACTGCCGCAAGCGCCACAGCGCACATTGTCGAAAGAGCATTGCCCATAAACAGGAAGCAGAGCTTGTAGGTTCCGATTGCAACTGCGGACATCACAAGACCGTTCACAAGCGGCTTTATGTATGTCAGGCCTATGTCAAATTTCGCGCCGGTATATTTCTGAACAGCCAGAAGGTCAAGCGTCGCCGCGATGATGTAAGCCACCACCGTGCCTATTGCTGCGCCCTTCGCGTTGATTGCATGTATGCCGGTAAGCCAGTATGTCACGGCAATCTTCGCACATGCTCCGATGGCGAGGTTCCTTACCGGAATCATCTGCTTGCCGATGCCCTGAAGCACACCGGTCAGCGTCTGAATCGTCGAGAGGAAGATGACACCGAAGGCCATGATAAAGAGGCACGGAGCCGCACCGATCGCCGCTTCTCTTCTGAGCGGATAGAGCAGAATCATAATCGGCTCCGAAAGGCTCATCAGTCCGAGTGCACAAGGGATGCCGACGATTACGGCAATGCGAAGTCCCACCTGCACGTCCTTTCTGAGGGAGTTCATGTCTCCAAGCTTAAAGGATGCGGCTATCGCAGGCACGATGCTCATTGCTACCGCCTGCGTCAGCACCTGAGGGAAATTTATAAACGGCCCGGCAAAGCCTGTAAGCTGTCCGTAGAGGCTCTTCGCGTCCGCATAGGACCAGCCCGTGGCCTGCAGCCTGTTTACAACCATTCCCGTATCTATAAAGTTCATAATCGGCATAATCGCCGCGCCGATTGTAATAGGCACTGCGATTGCGAAAATTCTCCAGAGAATCTTGCTGCCCTTTTCGTGCTCGAGCCCGCGGGATTTGCTCTCCTCTATTTCGGCCTTCATGGCGCTGCGCCTACGGAAATAGATGATGCAGACCGCGAGAAGTCCGCCGATTGCGCCCGCTGCCGCGCCAAACGATGCACCTGCCGCCGCATATTCCGTGCCCTTCTTTAAGAGCACATAAGCAAGTGTAAGCCCCACGCCCACGCGGAAGAGCTGCTCCACCACCTGCGAGACCGCCGTCGGATTCATATTCTGCCTGCCCTGAAAGTACCCACGAAAGGCTGCCATGGTCGGCACCAGCAAAAGTGCACAGGCAACGGATCTCATCGCGAATTTTGCGTCCGGAAGACCTATCGCATTAACGATGAGGCCGGCTCCGAAAAAGCATATCGCAAAAGATACTGCTCCTATCGAAAAGAGGAGCAGAAATGATATCTTAAATACTCTGTGTGCCTCGATATCGTTGCCAACCGCTATCCTTTCGGATACCATTCTTGAGATGGCTATCGGGATGCCGCTTGTGGCAAGCGTCAGAAAGAGCACATATATAGGATATGCAGCCTGGTAATAGGCCATACCCTCATCACCTATCATATTGCCGAGCGGGATTCTGAAGAATGCGCCCAGCACCTTTATGATGATGCCGGCAACGGCGAGAACCGCCGCGCCGCGAACGAAAGATTTGTTTGCCATTAATAATTAAAGTTCCTTTAATATCTTATTTTTGGCTGCGTCAGCCTCGAATACCGCCTTTTCCAAATCGATGCGAGTATATTCGCCGTTTTCGTACAGCACATTGCCTTCAATCATAGTCATCATGATTTCCGCGCCGCTTGCGGAATAAACGAGGTTGCTTAAAAGGTCATGAACAGGCTGCATGTTTGCCGCAGAGATGTCAACAACAATAAGGTCCGCTTTGCCGCCCTGCTTTACAAGTCCGCAGTCGTCTCTGCCCTGTGCTATAGCGCCTGCCCTTGTCGCAGCATAGATTGCCTGCTTCGGTGTAATGAGCGTAGGGTCGCCGAAGAAGCACTTCATAATCAGCGCAAAGGTCTTCATTTCGGAAAAGATATTGTGGCTGTTGTTGCTGGCAACCGAATCGGTTCCGATTGCAACATTGATGCCCTCGCTCAGCATGGCAGGCGCATTGCAGACACCGCTTGCAAGCTTCAAGTTACTGATAGGGTTGCACGCAACGGTTACACCCTTTTCCTTTAATATCTTTCTGTCCTCAGGCGTAACCCATACGCAGTGAGCCGCTGTCGCCTTTGTATCAAAAATTCCGAGGTCCGCAAGATAAGCCGTAGGCGTCTTGCCGTGGCGGCCGATGCACTCCTCGTGCTCTGTCTTTGTTTCGGAAACGTGAACCTGCATGCCCGCGCCGATATCCTTCATGTAGTCGGCGAGCTGCTTTGCAACTCCCGGTACGGAGGTGTATTCCGCATGGAGTGACATATCAACCTTGATTCTGCCATTATCTGTATTGTGATATTTCTCGAAGAACTCGATGCATTCCTTTCCGCGAACGGAGGTCTTGAAATCCTCCTCCTTAAATGCTGCGATGGAGCGGGAAATGTTTCCCTTGCATCCGCTGTCCGAATAAGCCTTTGCCATATCCGGGCAGAAATAGTACATATCCGAAACAGAAACCGTACCGAATTTTACGGACTCTGCCAGATCGAGCATGGTTCCCCAGTAAACCGCATTGGAATCGAGGTGATCCTCAAACGGGAATATACGTGTATTCAGCCAGTCCTGGAGCTTCAGGTTTTCGCCGTATCCCCTCATAAGTGTCATCGGTGAATGTGAATGAGCATTGAAAAAGCCGCTCATCAGGAGCTTGCCCCTGCCGTCATAGACTCTGCCGTAATCGCCGCTCGGCTCCTTTTCGCCGATATAGTCGATGCGGTCGTCCTTTATGCCCACATACATGTTTTCTTTTACATCAAGATTCTCATCAAGAATTGTAATATTCTTAAATAACATTGCACCCTCACTTTCCTTTTTCTTTTACAACGTAAATTTAATTTTACACCATCTGTCCGTTTATTTCAAGGTTTCAAGAACCTCTATCGTCTCTCTGAGCTTGTCCTTTTCGACCGAATACCTGATAAAAGGCTTCACGCCGCCGTGGATCAGCAGCCGAGGCCCGAATGCGGCCGAAAGATTCATAAGCTTTTCCGCATTAAGCGGGTTGCTCTGCGCAAAGTGGAATACGATGCGCATCGATCTTGCATCTCTTTCCTCCGCAACGCGTGTGATGCAAAGGCTCTCCGCAAGGGAACGAATCCTGCTGATCTTTGTCAGGTTCACGGTCTCAGGCGGAACATCGCCGAAACGATCCAGCATTTCCTCTAAAATTTCGTCCTCTTCCTCTTCGCAGGTTACCATTGCAATCTTTTTGTACATCTGAAGCTTTAATACCTCGTCGGAAATGTATGTGCTCGGAATGTACGCGGTCGTGCGAAGCTCGATGGAAGCCTCCTCGTGGTCCGGATTTACCACCTCGCCCGAAAGTGCGCGCACCGCATCGTCCACCAGCTTGCAGTAAAGCTCATACCCCACGTCAAGCATGTGGCCGTGCTGCTCCGTGCCGAGTAAGTTCCCGGCGCCGCGAATCTCAAGATCCCTCATCGCCACCTTAAAGCCGGCTCCAAACTCAGTGAACTCCTTTATCGCACGAAGCCTCTTCTCCGCCGTTTCCGAAAGCACCGAGTCTTTTTTGTACATGAGATAAGCGTAAGCTATACGGTTTGAGCGCCCCACCCTGCCGCGAAGCTGGTAGAGCTGTGCGAGTCCGAGCTTGTCCGCATCCAGTATCAGTATTGTGTTGGCATTTGGTATATCTATTCCGGATTCGATGATGGTCGTGGAGACCAGTACATCGGTTTCCTTGTTGATGAAATCTATCATTATCCGCTCAAGCTCGTTTTCCTTCATCTGGCCGTGACCTACGGCAACGCGCGCATCAGGAACAAGCTCCGCAATTTTTGCGGCAATGCGCGAAATTCCCCTGACCTTGTTGTAGAGCACGTAAACCTGACCGTCGCGTGAAAGCTCTCTTTCGATAACCTCACGGATAATCTGATCCTCCTGCTCGAGCACATATGTCTGCACGGGATATCTTTCCTCGGGCGGCTCTTCGATTACCGACATATCTCTGATGCCGACAAGCGACATGTGCAGAGTCCTCGGTATCGGAGTTGCCGAAAGAGTGAGCACGTCGACATTGTTTTTGAGCATCTTTATGGCTTCCTTGTGCTGGACGCCGAACCTCTGCTCCTCGTCAACCACTAAAAGCCCCAAGTTTTTGAACTTCACATCCTTTGAAAGCAGACGGTGCGTTCCGATTACGACATCCACTCCGCCACGGTTTATGGCGCTTGCAATCTCGGCCTGCTGTTTTTCGCTGCGGAATCTTGACATTACCTCTACCTTGAAAGGAAATCTTTCAAAGCGTTCCTTTAATGTATAGTAATGCTGGTTCGCAAGCAGTGTGGTCGGCACCAGCACCGCCGCCTGCTTCCCGTCGCACACACACTTAAAGAGCGCACGCGCCGCAACCTCGGTCTTGCCGTAGCCCACATCTCCGCAAAGGAGCCTGTCCATTGCTACCGGCTTTTCCATATCCTTTTTTATCTCGTCTATGCAGCGGAGCTGGTCGTCCGTTTCTGCATAAGGGAAGCTCTCCTCAAACTCCTTTTGCCACTCGTTATCCTTTGAAAACGCAAAGCCCGGCTCGGACTGCCGCGCAGCCGAAAGCTGCAAAAGCTCGTTTGCCATATTGACAATCGCCGCCTTTGCTCTGGCCTTTGTGGTGCGCCATTCGCTGCCTGAAAGCTTGTTAAGTTTTGGCACTCCGTCATCCGCACCGCTGTATTTCTGAACGATGTCCATCTGCTCCACCGGAACATACAGGACATCCGATCCCGCATATTTGATTTTGATGTAGTCCTTTACATTGCCCTCTATGGCAATCTGCTTTATGCCAGAAAACTTTCCGATTCCGTGATTTTCGTGTACGACAAAATCACCGACACGCAAATCTGCAAAGCTGCTGATCGGCTTGCCGTTTTTCGGTTTGTTCCTATGGCCCTTGCGCTTCTTTTCGCTGAAGATATCGCTGTCGCTTATCCAGCATCGCTTTTCCGTAGGATATTCGATTCCGCCCGAGAGCTTTCCCTCTTTCAGCCAGACTCTCTTTTCAAGGCCCGCTCTTTCCAGAAAATCGCGCAGGTTTTCCAGTCGCTCCTTAGATGAGCAGACTATGGTGACCTTGTAGGAGTTCTTTAAGTAAAGCTTTAGCTCTGATTCGAGCATGTCCATATGGCCTGCGAAAATCGGAGTCTGCTTTGACTGCATGCTGCGCACCTCGTCGTACGCAGTTATCTCTTTTATGTTCTGTGTGAGCGGTGTGAACACATATACACCCGCCCTTTTATAGATTTCGCAAAATTCCTTTTTCCCTGCGAAAACCTGAAAGTCCTTTGGAATGACACTGCCGTTTTCCGTCATCACGGCAAAGTCGTCGGTTAGCTCACTGTCGCGAAGAGAGAGAACCTCGTGGCACCTTATAGGGTCATCCACCATGACGACTGCATCATCATTAAGATAATCCCATACAAAGGTCGGCTCCTCGTAGAAATACTGGAGGTAGTTCTCGAGCAGCTGCAGGTTTGTGGCCGTTTCAATGTATTCGACAAGCTCGTCTCTGCGGTGCGATAGCTTATCCGCTGCCTCGCCCGGGCCGATTTTTCTGATATACTTTGTGTATTCCGCTTTTAGCAGGTTTGCTGCCTTTTCGAAAAGCTCGTCACTACGAAGCAGCTGCTCCGCAGGATAGATTTCGACATATTTAAGGTTCTCCTCCGAGCGCTGCGTATCAATATCGAAGGTTCTTATTGAATCAACCTCCGTATCAAAGAGCTCTATACGGTAAGGGCTGTCAGCATCTGCGGCAAACACGTCGATAATTGAGCCGCGAACCGAAAACTGTCCCCTGCCTTCTATGATTGGGACTCTTTCGTATCCCATTCTCGTCAGCTTTTCTTTTACGATTTCCGGCTCTGCCTCGCCTCCGCGCTCTATCCTAAGCGATGCCTCCTCGAAGGCCGCGGGCGGTGTAATTCTCTTTACCGCTGCCGTGACCGGAGCAATAACGATGCATTCTTCACCCGTGCGAAGAGCCTTTAGCGCCTTCATCCTTGCAAAAAGCTGCTCTCTGGAACGAGCCTCGTAGTGCAGGAATATTCCCTCATCCTCCGGAATAACATATATTCTTTTGTCTTCGCCGGCAAAAAAAGCAAGGTCCTCCGCCAGTCTCTTTGCGCGCGTTGCACTCGAAACTACGATCAGGGCCTGTGCATTTGATTTTGCCACATCTGCGGCAACCGGAGCCACGCGGCTCTCGGATATGCCGGAGATATTAATCGGTTTTTTGTTCATCACTTTCAGCTTTTTTAGGTTTCTTGTCGCGGAGGTTGTAACGGTTCATTGCCTTGTCTATGCCATCGCTTACTATGCAAAGTGCTGCCTTTGCCGCGCGGTCCACCGCATCCTCGAGAAGCGGTACTTCCTCTTTGGAAAAGCCCCCTGTCACGAAATCTCGCAGGTCCATCTTGTCCGCCATTCCGCCGCGGATTCCGATGCGGATTCGCGGGAACTCGTCGCTTTGCAGCTGGAAAACGATGTTTCGCATACCGTTGTGCGTGCCTGCCGAGCCCTTTGCCCGTATGCGGATTTTGCCGGTGTCGAGATCTATGTCGTCATAGATTACAATCAGGTTTTCGATGTCAATCTTGTAAAACTGCATGATTTCCCTGACGGATTCTCCGGACAGATTCATATAGGTTTGAGGCTTTAAGAGAATTACCTTTTCCCCTTTGTAATTCGTTTCGCCCAAGAGTCCCTTGAACTTGATTTTGTTCACGTTAACATCGAGCTTTTCCGCCAGGTAATCGATGGTGATAAAGCCCATGTTGTGATGTGTCTGTTCATATTGTTTGCCGGGATTCCCCAAACCTACAATGACATACATTCAAAACTCCCATAAAGTAAAATCGGGCGTGAGGCAAGCTCGCGCCCGTTAATATTAGTCAAATAACTTGCTGATTGAATCGTTTGTAAAGATTCTGATCATAGCCTCGGCAAAGAGCGGCGCTACCGAAAGAATCTTCATCTTGTCGATCTTCTTTTCCTCTGCAATCGGAGTAGTATTGAGGAGCACCAGTTCTTCGATAGCGGAGTTTTCAATTCTTTCGATTGCAGGACCTGAAAGAATCGGGTGAGTTGCACCGGCATATACTGCCTTTGCACCGAGATCCTTTAATGCGTTTGCCGCATTTGTGATTGTACCTGCGGTATCGATCATATCGTCGATGAGGATACAGTTCTTGCCTTCGATATTACCGATGATGTTCATGATTTCGCTCTTGTTAGGCTCCGGACGGCGCTTGTCTACGATTGCGATTGGGCAGTCGAGGAACTGAGCGACGTTTCTTGCTCTTGTAACGCTGCCGTGGTCAGGTGAAACCACCACAAGGTCGTCAAGATTCTTTTCCTTGTAGTATTTAACTAAGATAGGCATACCTACAAGGTGGTCAACAGGAATGTTGAAATAGCCCTGAATCTGTGCTGCGTGGAGGTCCATTGTTACCACTCTGTCAACGCCTGCTGCAACCAGAAGGTCTGCCACAAGCTTTGATGTGATTGGATCTCTTGCCTTTGTCTTTCTATCCTGACGTGCATAGCCGTAATAAGGAATTACCGCATTAATTCTGCCTGCAGAAGCTCTCTTCATAGCATCTACCATAATGAGAAGTTCCATGAGGTTATTGTTTACCGGGTCACATGTGGACTGCACGATATAGCAATCAACTCCTCTGACTGTTTCCCATAAGTTAACGGAAATCTCACCGTCGCTGAACGTGTTTACCGTTGCCTTTCCGAGCGGCTTGCCCATGATTGATGCAATCTCTTCAGCCAGCTGCGGGTGTGAGTTTCCTGCGAATACTTTGAAATCTGTAAATGCTCCTGCTTTCATTTTTCTCTCCTATTGCAAATATGTAATCGTTGTTTGTACCCGCTCTGCGTCACAGACGGGCAATATAAAATTTAACATATGCCCACATAAAATTCAAGGCAAGTCTAAGTTATTTTTTGTCTTTTTTTAATATTCCCGTGCGCTCAACATAGCCCTCGATATCTTTTTGCTCACGCGTACGGCTGATGCGAAGTGCGCCTGCCGGCACGTCGCGTGTTACCGTGCTGCCCGCCGCAATGTAAGCCTTTTCGCCCACCTTTACAGGCGCCACAAGGTTTGTGTTGCAGCCGATGAAGGCTCCGTCTTCGACCGTGCAGCGCGACTTGCTGTGGCCGTTGTAGTTTACGAACACTACGCCACAGCCAAGGTTTACATCACGCCCAACATCTGAGTCTCCGATGTAAGTAAGGTGGCTCGCCTTTGCGCCGTCGCCCATGCTGGAGTTTTTCACTTCCACAAAATCCCCCACCTTGCAGTGGCTGCCGACGTGGCTGTTCGGTCTCATGTAAGCGAAAGGCCCCACATGAGTTTCCTCGCCGACCGTCGACTCCAAAATGACGGAGGACTGAATGTCGGTACCGTTTCCGATTTTGCTGTCCACTATGCGTGTATTCTGACCGATGAGGCAGTTTTCGCCGATTTCGGTATCACCCTTTAATACAACACAGGGGTAGATTACCGTGCCTCTACCGATTTTTACGTTTTCGTCGATGTAAGCCTGGTAGATGTCGATGAATTCAACGCCGTTTTCCATGTGCTTCATCACAATTTCGAGGCGCTTTGCCTCCTGTTTTTTATAATCTTCGTATGTCATAGTATCTCCTACTTTTCAAAATCCTTGTTTAATATGAGCTCGCCGACCTTGTATATGTCACCCGCGCCCATGGTTAAGACCACATCACCCTTGCCTGCGTGCTCGTACACATAATCCGCAATGCCTTCAAGTGTCGGCACAAATATAACAGGCTTTTCCGGATGCTTTTTGCGGATTTCATCCGCCAGCTTCTCGGAGCTGATCTTGTAGATATTCTTTTCGCGAGCCGCATAAATTTCTGCCAAAACCAGCACGTCCGCATCCGCAAATGCATCGGCGAACTGATCGAAGAGCGCCATTGTTCTGGTGTATGTGTGCGGCTGGAAGCAGCACCAAAGCTTGCTGTGAGGTATCTTTGAGGCCGCCGCAAGCGTCGCCTTGATTTCCGTCGGATGATGAGCATAGTCATCGATTACCTGAACACCGCCCTCCGTTATGCCTGTTATGTCAAATCTTCTGTCTGTACCGGTAAACTCCTCGAGTGTCTCAATGATGACATCAACCGGCGCATCAAGTCTGTGGCAGCATGCAAATGCCGCAAGCGCATTTAATATATTGTGTTCCCCGGGAACCGCCAGCTTTACGCGGCCAAGCTTTTCCTTTGCCTTGCCTTCACCACCTGCGCAGACATCAAAGATAGGTCTGCCCGCCGCGGACCATTCAATGTTTTCGGCAAAGTAATCGCAGTTGTCCGAAAGGCCAAAGGTTACCACTCCCTCCTTTCCGCGCGTAACGGAATGAACGAAAGGATTTGCGTCGTATGCAACAATCATACCGCCGTGTGGCACGAGCTTTGCAAATCTGTCAAAGGATTCGGTGATATGGTTTATATCCTTGAAATAATCGAGGTGATCGGAATCGATATTAAGTATGATTTCGATTTTCGGTGCAAGCGACAGGAAGCTGTCCATATACTCGCATGCCTCGGTTACGAAGTATTCGCTATTACCTACGGCCACATTTCCGTTAAGCTCTGAAAGCGTGCCTCCGACCAGGATGGTCGGATCGAATGCCGCCTTGCGGAGAATCAGCGAAACCATGGATGTGGTTGTGGTCTTGCCGTGAGTACCCGAAATGGCAATGCTGTTTTCATACTCGGTCATGAGCGCGCCGAGAGCCTCGGCTCTTGTAACAGTCGGGATGCCCAGCTCCTTTGCTCTTTTGAGCTCCGGATTGTCCGTGCTCACCGCATTTGTGTAGATTACCAGATCCGCACCCTCGACATTCTTTTCGCGGTGCCCGAGATATACAATCGCTCCCTGCTCAATCAGGTGGTCGGTCATCGCCGATTCCTTCATGTCCGAGCCGGTTACGGTCTTGCCGCGTGCAAGGAGTATTTCGGCAATTGCCGAAACACCTATACCGCCTATGCCTATGCAATGTATCTGATTACAAGCTGCAATATTTATCAATTTAATTACCTCCCGGAGATGGCAAGTGCTCTGTCGATTATGGCGTTTGCCGCATCGAACTTGCTCATCTTTTCAAGCTCGTCACAAGAATCCTTTGTGATGATTGTGATGACATTGGTATCGGTGCCGAAGCCGGCTCCCTCAACCTTCAGGTTGTTTGCAATTATCATGTCTATATTTTTCTTTGCAAGCTTCGCCCGCGAGTTTTCAATCATGTTTTCCGTTTCCATGGAAAAACCGCAAATTACCTGGCCCGGCTTTCTGTTTTCGCCTAAATTTTTTAATATGTCCTGCGTGCGCTTAAGCGGAATCGACATGTCATCGTCCTTTTTCTTTATTTTGTTGTCGGCAACGGTAACCGGTGTGTAGTCGGCAACAGCCGCAGCCTTAAATATGAAGTCGCACCCGCCTGCACGGGCTGCCACTGCCTCATACATATCAGCCGCAGATTTGATGTTTACCGTCTCGACAAACATCGGCGGCTTTAGCGAAGTCTCTCCGCTTATAAGCGTAACCTCCGCCCCGCGGTAGGCCGCAGCCTTTGCAATGGCGTAGCCCATCTTGCCGGTTGAGTGGTTTGTGATGTAGCGCACCGGATCTATTGCCTCCTGCGTCGGGCCTGCCGTCACGAGCACCTTTTTGCCTTCGAGGTCGTGAGGCATCGCAAGGTAGCGCAGTATGTGCTCATATATGTCCTCCGGCTCCGGCATCTTGCCATCGCCTGTGTCGCCGCAGGCAAGATATCCGCTTGCCGCATCGATTACGTCAAAGCCATATTTTTTGAGAGTCTTTATATTGTCCTGAGTTATAGGATTGTGATACATATTCGTGTTCATCGCAGGTACCACCATCTTTGGTGCGGTGCTCGCAATAACCGTTGTGGTCAGCATATCGTCCGCAATGCCGTGAGCCAGCTTTGCAATTATGTTTGCGGTAGCGGGTGCGATGACAATGAGGTCGGCCGCCTTTGCAAGCGATATATGCTTTACATCGTATTTAAAGTCGCGATCGAACATTCCTACCACACATCTGTTGCCCGTTAAGGTTTCAAATGTGAGCGGCGTTATAAACTCCGTTGCATGCTCTGTCATTATGGTGCTTACGTTAGCGCCCTGCTTTTTAAGCATCGATGCCAGCGTTGCGATTTTGTACGCTGCAATTCCGCCGCTTATGCAGAGCAGAATGTTCTTTTCTTTTAACATTTTATCTACCTTTCTTCCCATATGTCCCCAATATATTATTATGCTCCTAAATGGCTCCCATGTCAAAACAAATAAAAAGCGACAGCCCGATTACCGTCGCTTTAAATACATATTTTTTTCTGTTCTTTTGAGATAGCGCAAGGCTAGTTTTCACCCGAGCCGTCTGTGCCCTCTGCGAGTACCTTTTCATACTCGGCAAAGACTGCCTCTTTGATCTTGTTTCTCGTTTCGGATACGAGAGGATGCGCGATGTCTCTGAAGTCGCCCTCGCCCATCTTGCGGGATGGCATTGCGACAAATAAACCATTCTGTCCCTCGATGATCTTGATATCATGTACTACAAATTCGTCATCAAAGGTAATGGAAACAACCGCCTTCATCTTGCCTTCGTCGTTTACCTTACGAACTCTAACATCCGTGATATTCATTAAATGAGACACCACCTTTCCTTGAAGCATAACAAATCACGTTAAGTAATTATACCACACTAAAAATCAAGTAGCAAGGAAAATTATCCAAAAATCTGACTATTCGGAAATACCCTGATTTGCTTTTCTTCGGGATTAACCTCATCCATATAAACAAGCGGCACATAGTCGGCGATTTTCTTTTTCTCCGGCTGCACGCTGGCGATTATGACACCGACACCGGCAACGCTGACATCAAACTCCGAAAGGATTTCGGTGATACCCTTTATTGAGCCGCCGCCCCTCATGAAGTCGTCTATTATTATCGCCTCGGAGCCCGGCTCCACGGCACGCTTTGCAATCGACATCTTCTGTACGCGGTCATACGAACCCGAAAAGTAGTTGATTGAAACCGTCGAGCCTTCGCTTATCTTTGTCTCGCGCCTGATTATCACAAGTGGCAGATTCAGCATCTGTGCGAGCATTGTCGCCACCGGGATGCCCTTTGTCTCTATCGTTGCGATGTAGTCGGCATTTTTCGAGTAAAACTTGCGCGCAAAGACCGTTGCCGCCTTTCGCATAAGGCTGCCGTTTCCCATTATGTCGGAGGTGTAGAGAAACCCTCCGCCCAGCACACGACTCTTGTCCTGAAGCTCTTCGCAAAGCTCGCGCTGCAGAAGCTCAACATCTTCGTCGGATATGCTCGGAATGTAGCGCACGCCGCCGCTTGCTCCCGATGTTGTGACGATTTCACCCGCCTTCATTTCCTTCATCAGCTCGGCCGCCATGTGTAAATCTTCGCTTATGCTGCTCTTCGCCGCTCCGAACATTTCACAAAAGTAGCCAAGGCTAAAGTCCTTGCATGGTGCATCGCTCAAAATCTTAACAAGTGCCGCAACTCTTTCTGTCCTTTTCATAATCCTTTTCCTCGGAATAGGTTCGTTTATATAACTCTCTCAAAATACATGAAGCCTTCATCCTCGCCCACCTGCTTCATCGAGTGAGCGATGGCTTTTGCACTCGGCTCATTTTCTTTGTAGCAATATGCCTTAAGCTTTGCAAAGCCGATGGTGTAGAGGCCGAAATCACCCGCAAGCTTAAATGCCGGTGCCGAAAGCCCTCTGCCGCAATACTCCGGAAGGAGCCGCCAGCCAAGCTTTGCCGAGCCTCTGCCGTCCACCACGAAGTACACCGCTTCGCCTATGAAACGTCCGTCGAGCCTTATGGCAAGAGAAAGTGCGGAGCCGTCCGTAAAAGCCTTTCTCGCTGCCTCAAGGAAACAGCCCGGCACAGGGTTTGGGATATCCTTTTTGTAATCGTAGCCCCAGAACCGGTTGTGACTGTCGTCAAGGCAGAGCCTGTCGTAGTCATTGCTGTCTGAGTCACAGATCGGCGAAAGCGACAGATGTAGAGGTTTATCGCCCGGGAACTGCATTGAAATGAGTTCCCCGCCGTCTGTAAGGCTCTCTATGCTTTCCGCAAACTCCGAAAGCTCGCCCGTTATTTCAAACTCGCCGTTTGGAATAAGCCTAATTGGATGATACTGCGTTTTGCTGGTCCTAAGTCCCGCATCCGCTGCATCGTCCTCGCGGTTCATGTACTTTGCCCTGCCAAGGCAAACCTTTGCAAACTCATTTACAACGAAAGGATAGCAGCCGTTAAAGCCCGGAAGGCACTTTTCTATCTGCACATCGATGCAGTCGCCGAACCTTTCGCCCGCGCATAGCGCTATGATTCGCCCGTCAAGCTCCACGCAGCACGAAAGCGTCGGGCATTCGCACTCAGAAAGCATGTATTCCCTCGCATAAGCAAGCTCCTTTTCCGCAAAATCGGACTGCTTTGTAAATGCGGATTCAAACTCCTCAAAGAAGGCTTTGACCTTTTCGCAGTCACCTTTTCCTAGGGGCCTGAAGACTGCACCCGGCCAGTCCTTTATAAAATGCTTTATGTGGTTTCGCTGCGCGCTGTATTTCCTGCCTGCAAAGCTCGCCAAATCCTCGGTCAGATAGAGATAATCCGCCGTTAGCCTGTTTGTAGTCACCTTGTAGCTTTTGTAGCGCCTGCAAAGATATTCGGACTGGTCCTCATCAAGGGCGATGAAACGAAGAAGCTGCCCCGTGTTTTCGGTGTGCTCATCGAGCCTGTCAAGTACAGTGGCAAGATTCTCATCTTCAAAAAGAGAGCTGCCTTCGGCCGCTGCGCCCGCAACCGGCTCTGCATCGGCAGGATACGGGAACAGATAGGAAACCTTACCTTTATGCCAGATTCGGATAATCACATATCCGCATTCCACAGCAAACTCCGTTTCGTAGGTTCCCTGCCACATGAGCCTCTGTCCCGCGCAATAGGCAGTCGAAAGGAACGGACACTTTTCGGTAAACGCCCTCAGGTCCTGTAGTGAGTCTCTATCAAGTTTTCGGAATTTGATTTCGTACATAAAATTTTATTTTAAGAATGCTCTGTATGCCAGATAAGAATGATAGAGGTCATACTTTGAGATCTGTTCATAAGGCGCATGCATCGAGATTACAGGCACGCCGCAGTCGAGGACCTCCATACCCTTGTCGGCAAGGATGTAAGCGATTGTACCGCCGCCACCTTCGTCAACCTTGCCCATTTCGCAGAACTGGTAGCTTACATTGTTTGCTTCCATGATGCCGCGAACCTCGCCGATGAACTCTGCGTTGGCATCTGATGCTCCGGACTTACCGCGGGAACCTGTGTACTTGCAGAATGCGATGCCGCCTGCAAGATATGCCGCGTTCTGCTTTTCCATAACGTAAGCGTAGGTCGGATCGTATGCCGCCGTTACGTCAGCCGAAAGGCATCTTGAGTTTGAAAGAAGTCTCTGCAGTGAGTATGGGCTGTTATAGCCGAGCTTTTCGAGGAGCTGACCGAGGAAGAGTTCAAAATTCATGGACTTCATACCGGTGTTGCCCTGGGAGCCGACCTCTTCCTTGTCGGAGAGGAGGCAAACTGCAGTCTTCTTTGGCTTTTTGATGTCGAGAAGTGCCATCAGCTCAGGGAATGCACAAACTCTGTCGTCATGTCCGTACGCGCCGATGAGACCCTCGTCAAAGCCGATGTTGCGAGCCTTGAATGCAGGCACTACTTCGAGCTCTGCGGATACAAAATCTCTTTCGCTTATACCGTACTTTTTGTTCAGGATGCTAAGGATGTTCTTTTTGATTGCGCTTGCAGCCGGCTTTTCCTCGCCCTTGTCGTCCTTTTCGTTAGGAACAGGAATGCTGCCTACGATTACATTGAGGTCCTCACCTGCGATTGCTTCGTTAAGCGGCTTTTTGTTCTGCTGCGCGGAAAGGTGCGGCAGAAGATCCGAAATTACAAAGATTGGATCCTTGTCGTCTTCGCCCACGCATACATCAACTGTCTTGCCGTTTGCAAGGGATACAACCCCGTGAAGTGCGAGTGGAATGGTAGTCCACTGATACTTGCGGATACCGCCGTAGTAATGAGTCTTGAAAAGTGCGATTTCACCATCCTCGTAGAGCGGATTCGGCTTTAAGTCGAGTCTCGGTGAGTCGATGTGCGCTCCGCAGAGGTTGATACCGTTTTCG
>JAEEGU010000128.1 GCA_016280485.1 Bacillota bacterium
AGCGACCTCGAGCCGTTCTTTGTTTCCTCGAGCGCGTGCATCTTTTGCATCGATTTCGAATACGCCGCTGTGCCCTCTTCCGAGCCGATAACCGTCAAAATGTCACCGTTTTGCAGCGGAGTGTTCGCCTTTGGCAGGTTGATGACCTCCTGCTGCGAACGGAAAATAGAGACGATCATGCAGCCGAAGGCCTTGTTCGAAATCATATCTCTTACAAACTTTCTCTCGCTGTTATCCAGGAGCCTGTATTCCACCAGGCGCATCTTTTCGTCAACCCAAATCTTGTCCGAGCGGGTTTTTCTCTCGGCCTTTTCGTGGGCAATGATTCTCTCGTTGAAGTTTACGAAGAATCTGGTCTCCATGCGGCTGATTCGGCTGCCCAGTATTGGCACGCGCAGGAAGACCGCAACCAGTGCAATTGCAATCAGCACATCCACCAGAATCGGGATCGTAAAGATATATCTGCGCAGAATAATCGTAATGAAAACGGCCGCGATAAACAGGCTGAATGTCCAAATCGCAATGAGAGGCAGCTTGTTGAAGTTGGATTTGTACCAAAGCTTCATGAAGGCTCTGCCCTTGCGGTGGCACATCACATAAGCAAACGGCAGCATGCACGCTATCGCAAGCACTGCAAGCGCCACTCTCGCCGCCCCGCCGTCAAGCTCGAGGTTGCTGTAGACATATTCCTCGATTATTGTCGTAAAGAGCATGGTCACGGTGAGCATTCCCGCAATTCCAACAAGCAGTTTTGCCGCGCGCCCCTTTAAGTACTTTTTCCAGTCGCTGTCGAGGTCGCTGGCACCCTTGTCCTGAGAGGTGTAGCTTGAAAGCTTGCAACTCAGGTTCTTTGGCAGGATGCGATTCACCGCAAAATATACCTTTTCGCCGTTTCTTATGAATATAGGCGTAGTGAATGCCGTAATTACCGAAACACAAACAATTATCGGATAGAGGAAATCGCTTATCACGCCGAGCGAAGAGCCGAGCGTTGCGAGAATGAATGAAAACTCACCGACCTGGCACATGGAGCAGCCCACGCGGACCGCCGTTTTGAGCGCCTGACCGGAAATGAGGCAGCCGATGCACGAAAACAGCATCTGCCCCACTACTACAAGGAGCGACAGAATGAGTATCTGCGCCCAGAACTGCAAAAGCATTCTCGGAACTATGAGCATTCCCACGGATACGAAGAATACCGCGCCGAAAAGATCCTTTATCGGCTGCACCAGATGCTCTATGCGCTCCGCCTGCACGGTACCCGCAAGTATTGAGCCGGCAAGGAATGCGCCGAGTGCCTCCGAGAAGCCTATACTTACGCTTATAACGACCATAACAAGGCATGTGGCCAGTGAGAACACGAGCAGCATTTCGTCGCTTAAAAGCTTAATTATGCGCTTTAGGAGCGTAGGAATGACATAGATACCTATAATCAGAACCACGATTAAGATGAGAAGCAGCTGAGTCAGCTCCAGCGCCAAGTCTCTTCCCGAGAAATTCCTCGTAACCGAAATCGTGGTAAGGATAATCATCATAAAGATGCCTGCCATATCCTCTATGACAAGCGCACCAACAACAAGCGTCGCAAACCGGCGACGCTTAAGTCCCATTTCCTCGTAGGCCTTTATGACTATCATCGTCGACGACATTGATATCATGCAGCCTAAGAATACGCTGTCCATCGTGGACCACCCCATAAGCTGGCCCGCCGTGTAGCCGAGCGTAACCATTGCCGAGATCACAACAACTGCCGTGATGACCGCGCCGCCTCCGACTTCCGCTACCTTGTGCAGATTAAACTCAAGGCCTATGCCGAACATAAGGAATACGATTCCGATGTCCGCCCAGAGGCTGATGTTGTCAGAGCTGATGACCGTAGGCAGCCAGTCGAAATTCGGGCTTATCAGGAATCCCGCAACGATGTAGCCGAGTACCACAGGTTGTTTAATTTTCTTGAATATGACTGTTACTATACTGGAAGCCGCAAGGATAAGCGCGAGGTCCAGAATGAAGCTGTCAAGGTGTTCCATCTTGCTACTCGATGCCTCTCTTAAAAATTATGCTTACGGTGGTTCCCACATTAAGCGCACTCTTTATCTTTACATCCGCATCCATCAGCTCCGCAATCTGCTTTACGATTGAAAGCCCAAGGCCTGCGCCGTTCGGATTCGGGTCGCTGAGACGCTGAACTCTGTAAAAGCTCTGCGTAACCTTTGGAAGGTCGTCGGCAGGTATACCGATACCGTTGTCCTTTACGTTCACGAAAACAAAGCCGCTCACGCTGTTTGCCTCGATGCTGATAAGACCGCCCTTTTTCGAATAAACGATGGCATTGTCCACAACCTTTTTCAACATAGAAACAAAGCGTTCCTTTATGCCCTCGATATAGAGGCCGTCCTCTACGTCGATGTCGATTTCGATGTCCTTGTCGCCGGCATATTTGCTGTACTCTTCCATAACCTCGTCGATTGCACTGTCGACATCAAATCTGCCGCCCTGCGCAATGTGCTTTTTCGTCTGAACATTGGAGAAGAGAACTACGTCCTTTGCCAGATTGCTGAGCTTTTCCGCGGAATTTGTGAGATTTTTTGTATTCTGGCGAATGAGCTCACCGCGATATTTGTTTGGATCGATTTTGAGGTTCTTTTCCTCGTCATCGTCGAACATGGTCTTTTTCTTTGGATCGAAATAGCTGTTCTTTCTCTTGCGTGCCTCTGCCTCTGCCTCCGCCTGCATTCTTTCGATGTTTTCAGCCTTTGCGATGCCGAGTTTGTCGAGTTCCTTTGTGCACTTTAAGATTTCGCTTACAGGTGGCTCGAATGCCTGGGAAATCGAATATACGAACTCGCTGCGCGCTTCGTCGTTTTTCTTTAAGCTTTTGTACGCATCCTCGAGCAGGTTGTACTGGTCCACAAACGGCTCAATTGTAAGCTTGTATCCCGCAACCGCAAAAAGGAGCGATCCCATTATGCACGGAATTATCGCAAATAGGATGTTTACGTCCATCAACGCTGTAATTGTAAACACCAGAATATTAAACACCGGAATTAAAAAGGATGTTATTACAAATCCGCTTTTCATAATCTCTGCCTCGTTTCTGTCTCGTTTTCTTTCCTGCCTTAAATCTAAATCCCCGTTTTAAAATAAACTCCGTTTCTAATGTAAATAAAGCGCAAATAAAAATCAATAGGATGAGATACGATTCAACCTCACCCTATATGATAACATATAAATTGTACTTTTTTCAAGAAATTGTTTGATATTTCTCACAATTTGTTGCGATTTTTTCAAGGCCTATGCCAAACTCAAGTCCAAGGTCAAGCTCGGCGCGCTTAAAGCTCTCCGGCGAGTAGCCGAGGAAGAGAATGTCGCCGGCTTCGGTGGTTCCGCTCAAGTCGCGGGCTCGGTTGTCTGCCTGCCCGGACTCGGAGAGAATATTAAGCGAATCGTTGAGAACCGGATTCGTAAATTTGAATCCCGGTTCGCTGCCGAAGCCTGCAGCGCTGCCCGGGCCACCCGAAACATTATCGACGATTCGGGCAAATTCCTCTGCCCTTTCCCTATCCTCGGGTCTGCCGAGGACCGCAAAAGCTATGTCCATTTTGGATAGAACGCGCATTTTCTCCGTGCCCATGGACGCGGCCGAGCCAAAGTCGAAAATCGTTAAGTCTATATTTAACCTTGCGGTTAATTTTTCGATGAATTTAGCCGCGCTTTCAGCATTTTCAACGCATAACGGATTATATCCTTTTCGGAGCCCGATCTGCCATACTCCGTACTCATCAGGCATAATATAGCTATGGATTTGCTCTTCAAAATCGGTATCGGTCAGGAATTCGCTTTCGTACATCAGCCTGTCAATCGGCCTTATAAAAGAGCTGTATTCCGGACCGAAATTGCTGAATGTGAGAAGGAGCACCCTCCTTCCGTGAAAAAGAGTAAAGGTCCTTGCGAGCCCCTCCGCGATGCTGCTTACTCCGCAGCCTCCTCTCATGCCGACTATTCCGATTGTTAGCCTTTCCTGCAAAAGTGCCGCTTTGCTGAGTACAGGGTCTGCTGCGCTTTCACCGTGCGGTCCATTCAACCCGTGCGCACCGGCCTCTGTTCCGCCTGCTTCACTCATAGCCGCCTCAATCTCAGCGGCTATTGCGTGCACGTTCATATATTTGTAAATACGCCTGCCGCTTACCAAAATATAATCTTCCGGTGCGCGGTCTGCTATACTGCTCGGCGCACCGACTGCTTCACCGCCCGGCCCGCCGGCAACTACGTTCACGCTTATTCCCTTGTAGTGAATACCCAGGCTCCGCGCCAGTGCCCTGCCGTATTCCAAATCATCTGTTTCAATATTAATCTCCCTTGCTTTTTTCATCCCAATCGTTCCTCCTACTGTAATATATTGTCATTATATCCGCAACTATCCATATTGTCAACAGATATTTTTTTCCATTCACCCGGGAGGTAACCCGTCACTTTTCTGAACGTGGCGGCGAATTTGCTTGCGTTGGAGTACCCGCACATCCCGGCGACCTCTGTCACCGAGAGAGCGCCGCGTCTGCAATTTTTGTTTTGACCGTTTGCCACACATCGGCACCATTGAAATCCCGAGGAATATTGCATATAATATTGGAGGTGTGATAACTCACCACGTAGACGGGAGTGAGATTTACAATGAACGAATTCTTAAAACTTGCATTTCTGTTTTTTATAGGATGCACTCTCGGATGGGGGC
>JAEEGU010000129.1 GCA_016280485.1 Bacillota bacterium
AAGGGTTTCCGAATGTGTCTGTCATTGCGGAAAGCATCGCGCTGTTTACTTCGTCATATTGGCGCGTTGTCGCGCTGTTATCAAGATATATCAAAGCTTTCTCCTTTAACCTGTGCCGCGCATTAAGCTGCGTCGGTCACAATGTTTATCCATTTTCTGCTGTAAAGGCGCATGTAGCCCATGATGCATTTGCCGACCTCAGAGAGGCATGTGAATGCTACGATTGCAGGCAGGCTCCAGTGCATTACGAGCACGCCGAAGAATGCGAGCCCCACCTGAACGATATTCATACTGAAATCGATTTTGAACGCGAAAAGTGTATCGCCTCCGGTGCGCATGAACCCGCAAATCATAACGTATCCGAGCATTTTCGGAGTGATTGTGAATGCCCAGACCGCGAGCGCCACATACAGAAGGTCAATCGTTTCCGGCGTAAAGTTGTAAAACCGTATGATGAACGGCCGAATCAGCAGCATTGCCACCGTCATCAGCACATTTAATACCCAGGTTATCTTTAGCGAAAGCCGCGCAAAATAGTACGATCTTTCGGTTTCGCCGCGCCCAAGGCAGTCTCCGATGATGAAGCCCGTCGCATTGCCCAGTCCAAAGAATATGCACTGGAAGAAGCACGCTACGACCTCCGTTACGCTTACTACCGCAAGCGATTCGGCGCTGATTTTGCCGTAGGCCATGTACACAAACGACACGCATACTGCCCAGCCTACCTCTGTACCGCAGGCAGGAAGTGCCAGGCGGATTACATCTCCGAAGAGCTTTCTGTCGAAGGAAAGAAGCTCCTTCAGGCTCGCACGCAGAGGGTGGTCCTTTTGCAGATAAACGCAGGCGAACATGCCGATAAGCTCCAGTACTCTTGCGATGATGGTCGCATATCCCGCACCGCGCACGCCAAGCTCCGGAAAGCCGCATTTACCGTAAATGAGGAACCAGTTGAAAAGCGTATTTACGCCCAGCGCCGATGCCGAAATGATTGTCGGAAGCACCAGCTTTTGGACGATTCTGCAGTTGTAATTAAGGCAGAAGGTAATGCCCACCAAAAGGTAGGAATACTTTGCAACCTGAATGTACTGTGCGCCCAAATCGATTACGGATGCATCGTGCGAAAAGAGCCAAATGAGCTGCGGCGCCGTGAACTGTATTCCCAGAATAAAGACAATCGCAGACACAATCGCAACGGAAAAATCGATTCCGACGACCTTTCTAACGGTAGTGCGATCGCGAATCCCCCAGAACTGTGAGACATAAACCGCCGCGCCGCTAAAGGTACCGAAGCAGACCTCAGAGTAAATCATGTAAATCTGATTTGCCGAGCCTACTCCCGCCATTGCAGCCTCGCCCAGGCCTCCGATCATAATCGAATCGATTATGTTTAAGCCCACTGCTATTAAGTTTTGAAGCATAACAGGAAGCGCAATAAATAATCCCTTTGAAAAGAAATATTTGCGCTCACTGCCTATATCAAGTGTAAGTGAGTTTCCCATACTATCCCTTATTTTCAATATTATTCTATCTCAGCTTTTCTCAAAAATCGCCCGGCAAAGATTTGCCGGGCAATGCATATCATGATTATTAATTTATTTAGCGTAATCTACGGCTCTGGTTTCTCTGATGACATTAACTTTAATCTGTCCGGGATACTCCAGTTCGCTTTCGATTTTCTTTGAAATTTCGCGTGCTAAAATAACGATCTCTTCATCGTTCATTTCCTCAGGCTTTGCAATAACTCTGATTTCGCGGCCTGCCTGAATAGCAAAGGACTTGTCAACACCCGGTGTGGTGTTTGCAATCTCTTCGAGCTTTTGCAGTCTCTTGATGTATGTGTCAAGAGTTTCACGGCGTGCACCCGGTCTTGCTGCGGAGAGCGCATCGGCTGCTGCAATGAGAACAGCCTCCATGCTCTTTGGCTCGTAGTCGCCGTGGTGTGCCGCCATCGCGTTGATAACCGCCTCGGATTCCTTGTACTTTTTGAGCACATCGATACCGATGTCAACGTGCGTACCCTCTACCTCGTGGTCGAGTGCCTTGCCAATATCGTGCAGGAGACCTGCGCGCTTTGCAAGCTTTACATCCATACCAAGCTCGCCTGCCATGAGGCCTGCAAGGTGGGAAACCTCTACGGAGTGCTTTAATACGTTCTGACCGTAGGAGGTTCTGTATTTCAGGCGACCGATGAGTTTAACAAGCTCAGGGTGAAGATTGTGAATGCCGCATTCAAATGTGGCCTGTTCACCCTCTTCTTTGATGATGTTGTTAACCTCTCTTTCAGCCTTTTCAACCATCTCTTCGATTCTTGCAGGATGAATACGACCGTCCACGATTAACTTTTCGAGGGCAAGTCTTGCGATTTCTCTGCGTACAGGATCGAAGCCTGAGAGAATTACAGCCTCAGGAGTATCGTCGATGATGAGCTCTACGCCCGTCATTGTTTCGATAGCTCTGATATTTCTGCCCTCACGGCCGATGATTCTGCCCTTCATTTCGTCGTTAGGCAGAGGTACTACGGAAACCGTAGATTCCGCAACGTGGTCCGCTGCACATCTCTGAATGGCTCCCGTTATGATTTCTTTTGCCTGTTTGTCGGCATCCTCCTTTGCCTTTGCGATGATTTCCTTTGTCATGAGGCCTGCTTCGTAGCGAACCTCTTTTTCGCAATTTGCAAGGAGAATCTGCTTTGCATCCTCGATTGAATAACCGCTGATGCGTTCGAGCTCTTCCATCTGACGCTCAAGAACCTTTTCGATTTCCTTGTTCTTTTCGACGATGGCCTGCTCTTTGTTTGCGATGTTTTCTTCTTTGCGCTCAATGTTTTCGAGCTTGCGGTCGATGGACTCCTCTTTCTGGATGAGTCTCTTTTCGGAGCGCTGGATTTCAGCTCTTCTCTCCTTTACATCTCTGTCCGCTTCGCTGCGAATACGATGAGCCTCTTCTTTTGCTTCAATTGTTATTTCCTTTTTGATTGACTCTGCTTTGTTTTCAGCATCTTGTATCAGATTTCTGGCTTTTACCTCGGCGCTGCCGATAGTCTTTTCTGCCGTATTCTTTCTGAGTATATATCCAACCAAAAGTCCCAGGACTAAGGTGACAATTGCAATCAAAATAGCTGCAACCGGTGACATTTAAGCACCTCCTTCTCAATATTTTTTTGTATTTTATATTACGCAAAATTAAATTAATCTTGATATACTCATACAAAATATATTATAATATTTTGGCGGACATTATGTCAAGCATGTAAAGGGCAAAGTATGAACTATTTTATCAATTTATTAAAAAACTTAGACAAAGCGTTAATAATCCTGGTCGGCTTCTTTGCAATCATCAGTGTAGTGATGATAGGATCAACCTCTTACGTCGACCATTTCGTGTTCACGCGTGATGTCTTGGTTCAGATAATAGCTTACGGACTTGGGTTTGTGTGTCTGGTATTTGTCATCACGATAGATTACAAGACCTACGAACCCATTTATAAATGGATATACGGTATTTCAATCGCATTTCTTTTGACGGTTTACATCCCGGGACTCGGCCGTGAGGATTACGGCTCGCGCTCCTGGATAAACCTCCGGGTAACCACGCTCCAGCCGAGCGAATTTGTAAAGATTACATTCATCATACTGATGGCGGTCTATCTCTCAAAGCACCGTGACAGCCTAGACACCCTATGGGGCATCATAAAGGCGGCTCTGTTCGGCGCCCCTTTCATCGTAATCGTGTTAAAGGAGGACTTGGGCTCCGCCATCGTTTTCTGCGTCATCTGGGTCTGCATGGTATTCTTTGCAGGTGTTGACTACAAGCTTTTCGCAAAGCTTGCGGCAATTTTCATTTTGATGATTCCGCTCGCCTACCGCTTTATGGCATCTCACCAAAAGGACAGAATCGACGCTTTTCTGCATCCTGACAATCTGTCACTCCCGGGCAACTATCAGGTTTTCCAGAGCAAGATTGCCATAGGCTCAGGCGGACTCTGGGGCAAGGGCCTTTTCCAGGGTACGCAAAAGGGACTTGACTTCTTGCCCGTACAGAAATCAGACTTCATCTTTTCCGTTATCTGCGAAGAGCTGGGGCTGATCGGCGGCTTTGTCCTGATTGCCCTCTTTGCTATTTTCCTTTATAGAATGGCGGTAATCGCAAACAATTCAATTGACCTCTACGGAGCGCTGATTGCAATGGGCTTTATCGGAAGCTTCGGTTTCCAGATCTTCGAAAACATTGCCATGTCAATGGGTATCATGCCGGTAACGGGCATCACCCTCCCGTTCATATCATCGGGCGGTTCATCTGTTCTCGCCTCTATGATCGGACTGGGGCTTGTCCTGTCGGTCGGCATGCGATCGAAACAGATTAACTTCTGACAAAAGCACATCAATATTCCAATTTGTATATGATTGTCCGGCTCACACCCGTGAGCCTCGATATTTGAGACGCTGTAATTCCGAGAGCGCGCATTTCACGGATGAGCATATTTCTACTCTTAATGCTCATTTTGTTAATCGCTCTCGGAGTTTTTATATTCAGGCGTCTGCTCAAAAAAATCGAGACCCGTTCATCACTTTCCACGGAATTGTTGTCGATATCCATTCCTATGATGTCATCACTACGGGAAACAAACTCGTAAAACCCTTCAAAGCCTCTGAGCATATCAAGCGCCGGCGTTGTCGTTACAGGCACATAAGTGTCCTCTTCGCTCACGCCCGGCCCTCCTTCGCTTCTACCGTTTATCCCTTCACTTGCCGACTTAAACGCTAAGAAGCTGCTCCACTTAAAGCTGTCAAAGGCTCCTATCCCTGAGTTTTCGGGGTCCTTATGTATATAGCGTAGCACGCTCAGATAGTAATCTCTGTTCCTGATAGGCTCATGTCTGAACCTCCCCTGAAAGAGCGATCCACTCCGCAAATGCCTGTAATTATAATAGCTCACATAACGCGAGGCCAGCTTTTGAATAAAGGCACTCAGGCAGTCACCCTGCACGAAAACGAGCAGGTGAATATGATTATCCATAAGGCAGTAAGCGTGAAGCTCGATGACATATTCATTTATACTCTCGGAAAGCAGCTCAAGGAACTTCTCCCTGTCCTCGTCGTCGACAAACACCGGAACCTCGGTAATTCCTCTCAAAATAACGTGATTGTAATTTGCTCTGTTTGCTCTTCTTAATGTTCTGGGCATAGAATAACCTCCTTCTCTCATTTACCCCCATACTTTTTCATCGTTTCCTTTATTTTACATTCCTTTTCATAGTTTGTCAACCATTTTTTACCAGCTAAACATAAAAAATAAAACGGCGCCCTTCCCGCCCAAAAGCGGATACAAAGCGCCGTAATTTTCTTTATTTCTTATTCGTTATTTCTGCCGGTGTAGAGAATGCGGTCTGCTATATTACTGAAATTCTCGGTAATGTAGCTGTCCGGCTTGCACACAATCGGTACGCCGTTGTTCGCCGCAATCATGATGTTTTCATCATACTGGATAAAGCCGTAAAGCTCGGACTTGATGATTTCGGTAATCTCGTTGATGTTCGGCACGAGCCCCGCGCTCATCACCTCTCCGATCACCTTGTTGACAACATAGCCTCTCTCCTCTATGCCAAGCTGCGCAAGCGCCGTGTTCACCATGTCTGCATCACGAAGCGCTGCATATTCCGGCGCCGTCACGATTACCGCACTGTCAGCTCCCGCAGCTGCAAGCACGAAGCCGTCGTCGATGCCCGAAGGCGAATCAATGAGCACGTAGTCAAAGCTGCCCTTCAGCTTTTCGCACAGAACCTGCATGTGCAGCGGCGTGATGTTGCCGTCGTCACGATGCGGCGGTGAAGGCATGAGGCAAAGGCTGTCGAAACGCTTGTCGCGGATTAAAGCCTGCTTGATGCGGCAGACTCCGCTTACGACATCGGAAACATCGTAGACCACGTTGTTTTCGAGGCCGAGGTAGAGGTCGAGGTTTCGAACGCCCATATCCATATCTATTAAAGCTACGCTGTAGCCACGCAGTGCCAGGGTCGCGCCGAGGTTCGCCGTAAAGACGCTCTTGCCGGTGCCGCCCTTTCCGGAGGCTATTACGATTACTTTACCCATTTCTCTTTACTCCTGAATTATTTTAACGTCTTATTATAACACAAAAGGCCTTAATTTAAAACCGTTGTTAAAGAATAGTCTTCATAAGTTTTGTCAAGCTGCAGGTACTTACCGATTACCTCGCGGACTGCCGGCGCGGCGTAGCCCGCGGTGCCGCCTTGGAAAACAAGGCAGGCAACGGCGATCTTTGGATCGTCGGCAGGCGCGAGCGCGATTACCCACGCGAAGTTGTCGTATTCGGATTTCCACTGGTTGATTCTTCCCTGAGTTACAGTGCCGCCCGAGAGATTAATGACAGCCTGATCGACAGCCGCATTGCGGTTTGAATATCTGTCGGACTCTTCCGTCATGAGACGCTTCATTTCAGCCTCGACGTCCTCAAAAGCAAGCCTTGAATCGAGCTGCTTTAAGTGCTCCTTTATGTATTCGACCTCGTCCGGAGGCTGAATGACACCTGATTTTTCCGCAGTACCTGTCTTTGCAGCAACGCTTACCGGGAAGGTCCCGAAAACGTTGCGCAGAGACCCCTTGCTGCCGGTCGCTACCAGCTTCATACCGTCTATGATGGTTTTAAGGTTCTCTTCGGAAATATCTACCTGAATCTGCTCGCCCTTTTCGGTATGCCCCCGGCCTTCGATGCTCTTTACAACCGAAACCTGATTGCGGAGTCCGCCGTTTCCTATTGTCGCCGCATAGTTTGCCATCTGGAGCGGTGTATATGAGTTTTCACCCTGTCCTATTGCAATGTTGAGCTCGTCTCCGAGCGTCCACTGTGCCTGATTGAAATAGCTGAACTTACAAAGGTCTGCCACCTTTTCAACCTGGTCCTCTATGATGCCGTAGCTTGGCAAGCGTTCGATTATTTCTGTTCTTGTAGGATTTTCCTCCGCCCAGCTTACAATTTCGGTAGCATAGTCGTTTAAGAGCGTCTTGTCCTTGCAAACAGATGGTTTGAAGTAGTCTGCCGCATTCCAGACAAGGACGTTTTTAAGCGCCGCCTTTGTTCGTTCCATCTTTTTTTCGGCAGATGGAACGCTGGTGATTGTTTCGGTAATTTCTATGCCCGTATTAAGGCCGAGGCCGTACTGCTGTGCGTACTCCATGATCTTGTCGATGTTCATGTTGTAGCCTAAGCTTTTGCCCGTATAGTGGTCCTTTCCAGTTGCAACATCGTAGAAGTAGTAGTTGCACGAAACCTCCAGCGCATGCGGCAAATCAAGATAGCCGTGGCTGCCGCGGCTGCGGTTCCAGATGAGGCAGCCGTAGGTTCTGTTTCCGACCTGAATGTAACCGCCGTCGTAGAGCTTCTTCGAAGGGTCAAGCCCTGCTGCAAGTGCAGCAGTCGCCGTAACCGGCTTAAACGTGGATCCCGGCTGTACCGCTGTACGGCAAGCTATGTTATAAAGAGGCGCCGGTGCCAAAGCGTCACGAAGGTTCTGGCGCTGAAGCGATGCCCAGTCAGCACTGCTTATGCCTGTCGCAAACATGTTCGGGTTGAAGTCGGGACAGCTTGCCATGGCCAGCACATCTCCCGTCTCCACCTCTATTGCCACAAGCGCACCAACATTTGCATTGCGGTAGGCTTTGCCATAGGCGTAATTGCCGTACTCGCTGGTGAAAACACCCGCCGTCTGGATGGCCTTAAGCTCGCGTGCAAGTGCGTCTTCTGCCGTCTTTTGCAAATCCAAATCTATCGTGAGGTATACATCGTTGCCCTTCTGCGGCTCGGTGTAGCTGACCTCGCGCACAAACTCACCGTAGGCGTTTACCTGAACCACGCGCACACCGTCGGTGCCCTTTAGGGTCGACTCGAAAACGCTCTCAATGCCGTCCTGGCCAATTAAATCGTTACTGTTGTATCCGAGCTCATCCACATAAAGTGACTTGTCACGCTCGCTGATTTTACCGAGATACCCCACGATGTGGGATGCGGTGTTATTGTTCGGATAATAGCGGATTGTGTCTGACGAGACCATAACGCCCGGAAGCGAATCGCTCATTTCCTTAAGCATTATGATTGTATTGTCGGAAACCTCCGTTGCAATGGTCGCCGGCAGGTATTTACTGTAGCCGAGGGACGCTATTTCGTTTCTGACAACTAAGATTTTGCGCTTTTCTTCAATCGTGCAGTTCTCCGGAACCTCGAATTTTTCGCAAAGCGCATTAAATGCTTCCTCCGCTGTATATTCGGTCTTTCCTTTGCCGAACATTTTTTCAAGGAAGCTGTCCTTGTCCATGTCATATGTGTATTTCATGAGCTTTACCGAAATAGGCGGATAAAAGCTGTATACCGTCTGCATTTCGGTCTGCGCGTCGTATTTCGAAAGACCGTCGTCGATTTCGAATCTTTTGCGCAGGAAATTAAAGGTCTGCTCTGCCGTATAGTAGGTCGGAATTCCCTGTCCCGTCAGCCAGTCATTCACCTGGCGGGTATAGGTGTATTCGTACCTTCCGTTTTCTATCACAATCGGGAATTCATCGAAATATTTGTCTCCGTTGGCTTCAAGAACGTGCAGGACGCTCAGCGCTACACGATTTATCTCTTCGTTTGAGAGGTTTGACGCGTCCATGGTGACCGTAAAGGTCTGCTTGTTGCCTGCAATCACTCGCCCGTAGCGATCCAGTATCTCGCCGCGCGGAGCCGAGGTGTAGATACTCTTTTCCGAAATCTGAGTCGCATAGGTATCCCATTCCTCGTTTTGAACCACAGAAAGCACAAATAGCCTGACAGCCAAAACGGCCATCAGGGCGAGCATGATTGTTACCATTTGATAGTATCTTGAATTAAGAAGATTCTTCATTGATAAAATCTGTCCCTTCTGTGTTTGATAACCTTTCTGATTACTACGGCATAGAGGATGCTTACAATCACTACGTTCCAGGCTATCTGGAGAGGCTGCACACGCAGCATGGTCATGATTGAAGTTTTATTTCCGAGTACCCAGTAAATGCACCAGGTAAACAGGTTAAATGCAAATGTGGCGAACGCGGTCATAATCAGCACCGTGCCGATGTTTTCCTTGTTGAGTATTTCTCTTGAAAACATAACCGCAAGTGCGAGCAGAAAATAAAGCATCGCCGACACGCCCGTAACAGGCATGTAGCAAATGTCGTATAACAGCCCAAAAACTACTCCCAGAACTATGCCGAAATTGTCCTGATCGTAGAGAAACGCAAAGACAATAACAAGACAGAGTATCATGTTAGGAGTAGCTCCGAATATCGATATTAAATTGAGCAGGCTGGCCTGAAACAGAAAAGCCAGAAAGAAAATTAAGGTTGCAAGTCTATATGTCATAGCAGCACCATTACCCTTTTCAGGCTGTTAAAATTAACTGCCGGCTCGACTTCAATCGTTTTAAGCTGTGTATCCTTGTTAAAGGATACGGACTTTACGGTCCCTATTTCAATTCCCTGAGGATAAAGACCGATGCCCGATGTAATGAGCGTATCGTTCTCGTTTATGTCGGCATTTCCGTCAAAGGTGTAGCCCTCCAGGGCTCCGTCACCGTTTCCTGCAACAATGCCCATCACGTTCATATCGCGAAGAACCATAAACGATACGTTACTGTCAATATCAATCACGGAAACCACCTTTGAAAAGCGATTTCCGGTATCTATTACCTTTCCTACAAGGCCCTCACCGCTTAATACGACTGCCTCGCGCTCTACACCGCTCTCGGTGCCGCGGTCGATGGTAAAGATGTTGAAATACTGAGCCCCGTCTATGGCTATTATATTGCCCGTTACGGTATTATAGGTATCCTCTTGCGGAATGTAGTTGAGCGCCGTATAAAGATTTTGAAGCTCTTTAAGCTCCTCCTCCTGGAGGCGCAGCTTTGTATTTTCCATACGCAGCCTGTCAATCTCGTCGCGAAGCTCTTCGTTTTCCTTTACCACGGAGCGGAAGCCTATCAGCCCGTTTACATCCTTTTCAAAGCGCCCCACCGCCTGGGTCAGCGGTTTTTGGACAACAGAATCAGCAGTCTGAATACCGCTGCTCACAACGCCCAGATTGCCCCTCGTGTAGGATATTAAAATTATTATGCAAAATGCCAAAAGTACTGCGAAAATAATCATCAGTACTTTGTGCTCTCTTATCCAATTTATCATTTACTTATTTGTATTTCTGGTGTACCTTGTTGCTGGCATATCTCTTGAGCTTTTCCATATCCCTTAAGCTGATGCCGGTACCGATTGCAACCGCTTCGAAAGCGTTCTCAGCCAGCTTTACATTCATGCCCGTCTGCTCCATGATAAGCTTGTCAAGGCCTCTTATCATTCCGCCGCCGCCCGAAAGAACCAGGCCGTTTAATGTGATGTCGGCCGCGATTTCAGGTGGTGCACTTTCCATAGTTGATTTGATTCCCTCGACAACGATGTCGACAGATTCCTGAAGCGCATAGTAAAGGTCACGGTTTGAAACCTGAATCACCTTTGGAAGACCTGTACCGAGGTCTCTGCCTCTTGCCTCTCTTGTTTCGATAATCTCCGTTCCATCTTCGTCGTGTTCAACAATCGCACAACCGATATGAATCTTTAAATCCTCGGCCGTTCTCTCTCCGA
>JAEEGU010000130.1 GCA_016280485.1 Bacillota bacterium
ATAACATCTTATTATAACATTGAAAGCCCTTGCTTTGCAAGGGCTTTCGCTCAATCGTTTATAAGTTTTTGGTGCACTTTTTCAGTGTATCTGCCAGTCTATCGGGCTGATGCCGTTTGACTCAAGGAAGGCGTTTGCTTTCGAGAAATATCTGCCGCCGAAAAAGCCATTATGTGTCGAAAGCGGCGACGGGTGCGCGCCCTCCAAAATCAAGTGGCGCCTGTTTGTGATCAGAGCCTTTTTGGCTCTGGCGTTCGCTCCCCAGAGGATGAAGACAAGCGGCGTTTCATGTTCGTTAAGTAGCTCAACCACGCGGTCAGTGAAGTTTTCCCAGCCCTTTCCCTTGTGGGAGTTTGCCGCATGCGCTCTCACGGTAAGCACCGCATTCAGGAGCACCACGCCCTGCTGTGCCCACTCGGTCAGACAGCCGTGATCCGGCACGGTAAACCTGCCGCCGCCCGGGATGCAGCCTTCGTCGTCTGTAAGCTCCTTGTAGATATTCCTAAGGCTCGGCGGTATTTTGATTCCCTTTTGCACGGAAAAGCAAAGTCCGTGCGCCTCGCCGGGCTCATGATAAGGATCCTGCCCCAGAATTACGACCTTTGCCTCGCTGTACGGCGCGGCCTTTAACGCATTAAAGATGTCGTACATGCCGGGGTAAATCGTTTTTGTTTTATATTCGCTGACCAAGAATTTTCTAAGCTCCGTGTAATAGGGCTTGTCAAACTCGCCCGCAAGCTTTTCGTCCCAGTCGTTTCCGATATTGACCATTGCATTCTCCTACTCTTTTACCTTTATCTCACACACTATGTAGTTGTCCGCCGGGACACTGTCATCCATAACAAAGGTGAATTTCACGCCCGGAAACCTTCGCGTAAACCATTCGCGGTTGCTGCCGCGATAGCCGCTTAAGGCATCAAATGAAAGCGGCGAAGCGACAAGCTCGACCGCCTTTACACTATCCCCAAGCTCATTCATACCCTTTTCTATATCCTCGCGTGCGATCGCACTGTCCATCAGCTGCCTGAACGACGGATGATAATCCGCCAGAACCTGACTTTCCGGCCCGCCGTCGTTTATAAGATCGGTATTCTTTAAACCGACACGTATCACCTGTACACCGGCGTCTGTCAGTATGCGGTACATGTCCTTTGCGATATCTACCGCTTCCCCGGTGGTGAGGGCTTTGTAGGTCCCCGCCCTGTACATGTCCGCAAGCTCGGTTTCGTTGATTACGACCGTCGGGTAAATCCTTGCTATCGCAGGCTTTAGCTCTACCGCACGCCTTGCCGATTCGAGACACTTTTCCTTGCTGTCACAAGGCAGCCCTATCATAAGCTGTATGCCAAGTGTAAATCCGTACTCGTGGATGAGCTGTGCCGCCCTTTCCACATCCTCCGCACTGTGTCCACGCTTTGATGCGCGCAGCACCTCCGGATCGAAGGACTGTACCCCAAGCTCAATTACATCGGCATGATAGCGCTTTAAGTTTTCGAGTATCTCCGTCGTGATATAGTCCGGCCTTGTGGACATGTGGATTTTGTCGATAAGGCCCGCCTGCTTGTATTCGTCCGCTACAGCGAGAAATGCCGACTGTTCCTCAATCGGAATGCCGGTGAAGCTACCCCCGAAAAAGGCAACCTCTATGCAGTCGAGACTCCGCCCGCGAAGGGTCACAAGGTAGTCCTCGATAATCCTCCTTGCATCATCGGGTGTCACATCCGCAGTCCTCGCCGTAATCTTTTTCTGATTACAGAAAACGCAATCGTTCGGGCACCCGCGGTGCGGTATAAAAATTGGAATAATGGCGTGCTTTTTCATGTCTCTATTATCTCACATTTTGGAGCAAAATAAAACATGCGATTTCTCCTCCCATTGAAATCGCATGTCTATATCATTTTCACTTATTTGCTTTAATCATACATCCAAAGGTCTGTAGCCCTGGATTTTTTCGAGAAGCTCGGAAAGTGCCGCCGCCTGCACAGGCTGTGGCAGGAATCCGTCCGCGCCGTATTCCATCGCCTTGTTTTCGTGGCTCGGCTCGTCGGAAAGAAGCACCACCAGCATCTCCGGACGTATTTTGTGAAGGTTTCTAAGCACGTCAAAACCGCTCACCGGACGTGTCTTCACCTCGGAAATTACGATATCCGTAGGATTGTTGTACACGTGCTTTACGGCCAGCATAGGGTCTTTGAAGGAACTTATTGTGCTGCTGGGAAATATTCCGCGTACAACACCTACAAGCTCCTCCAAAAGGCTTATGTTGTTGTCTATCACGACTACGTTCAATTCGGGTCCTCTTTCTCTTCTAAATAGACAAATTCGCAAAAATCACTTTCAACAATAACATATTATATTGACCACCGCAATAAAAGTGCAATACGTTTTTATTGCACTTTTAAATTTCTTAATTTTAGAACTCGCCAAGCGAGAATTCGGACCAGCTGTACTGGACCATAAACTCGCCTCTGTACGCGTTAATTGCAATAGGATCGCCCTGCAGCCACGAGAAATAGTCGCATTCGAGTTTGTCCGTCACAATCGAAAGTGCGGAGCGCTGCTTGATGAGCACATCCGCTGCACCTGCGTCCTTTAACATCGTCTGCAGATCCGAAATCATATTGCGGAAATAGCTCTTCTTTGAAAGGTTGATTTCCTCGCCCTCCCAGAGCACGCTGCAAAGCTCGTCGTTGCTGATGGTTTTGCCCTTTGCACAAACAAGGTAAGCGAAAAGTTCCTTTGTCTTTGTGTATTTGAATTTGGCAGGAACGCCCTCAACAAATACCTCGAAATTGCCGAAGCACTGAACACGGATTCCCGTATCGTTTGTCGGTGCCACAGGTCCTTTTTTACGCGAGATTGCAAAATCGATTTCGTTCTTTATATCCTCTACCGATGCAGGCTTCATCAGGTACCCCGAAACGTGGAGTCTGTACGCCTCTACCGAGTACTCGGAATATCCCGTTACGAAAACTATCGAGCAGTCCGGGCGAATTTCCTTCATTGCCTTTGCCATTGCCAGGCCGTCCATTACCGGCATATTGATATCTAAGAATGCGATATCTGCCTCGTTTTCACGCAGGTAATCGAGTGCCTTTACAGGTGATCTGAAAGTCTCAATGTTCGTAATTCGGTCATCACCCGAAAGCTTCATCCTGAGATTTTCGATAGCCATTTGTTCATCGTCAACTATGATTGCTCTCATCTTTTCTTTCCTCCCTTTGGAATCACAATTGTGGAACGGGTACCCGCTCCGATCTTACTTTCAATTTCAACGTGTCCGCCGCACATGGACTGAACACGGGATTTTATATTCTGCATGCCTACATGGCTGCGGCCGTCATTCTTTTTCTGGTTTACATCAAAGCCTGCGCCGTTGTCGGAAACTCTGGCGTAATAGTTGTGTTCGTCTTCCCATGACTCTATGGTAATCGTGCCGCCTTCCTCCATGCCCCTTACGCCGTAGCGTATGGAGTTCTCAACCAGCGGCTGAATGGTAAGCGGCGGGAGTGCGAAGTCGCTCGCCTTAAGCTTGTACACATACTGTATGTCCGGGAAGCGCAGCCTTTCGATAGCCAGATAGTTTTCCAGATGCTTCAGCTCCTGGCTGAGCGGAATCGGCTCCGTCTGAGAAAGCGAATCCATGTTTCCGCGCAGGTACTTCGAAAAGCTCTCGACCGTTTTTGCCGCCTGCTCGCCGTCTACCTGGCACTGGTACTGGATGGTATTCAGTGCATTGTAGAGGAAGTGAGGCTGAATCTGGCTCATCATCATGGAGATTCGCGTATCCCTCAGCTCTTCCTGAGAGAGAACGTACTCTGCCGTCTGGTGCGCCTGATATTTTGACAGCTCCGCGAGCCTGATAAACTGTGCCCACGATGTAATGATAATAAGCGTTGTAAAGATTGCACGATTCTCGAACGGTCCTATGCCCGTGCTGCCGGTAAATATGGCAACTATTCCTATGAGCTGACCGATCAGAATCGGTATAAAGGATATAACGACAAACCTTGCCGCCCTGTTTTTGTATTTTCTAACCTCGTAGATGAGCATCGGCGTTGCAACCGCGCACGCCACAAAGCCCAGCAGAATAGGAACCATCTGGAGCACGTAAAGGTCGCATATTCCGAGAAGCTGCAAAATGAAGCAGACCGCAGAACCCGCATAAATGATTATGCACACAAGCCACATTGTATCGCGGAGTCTCCTCTGCTCCATGCTCGAGCAGAAATAGGTTGCCGACGCAGCGACTACAAAGAACGGCGGTGTGTTTTCCATGATGTTGCAGAGCACCGGTGCCTGCACTACGAAAGGCATTACCGTATGTATGCCCGCAATCATTACATAGAATCCGCAAACCCAGGAATAGAACGAAAAGGCCGCGAGCGTTTTAATCTCCTGATACTGGCCCACATAGCCGTTTCGGATGTAAATTATCATCGTTCCGAAGGTGTAAAGACCCACAACCACAATGACAAAGCCCAGCAAAAATGCCGCCCAGTTCGTGTTCTTTGCAAGGTAGAGGAACATATTGTCCGAACCCGAGAAAAACAGTGTATCGAGCTGGTCCTCAATCGCAGTAGGATTGAATTTCGGATACGGATTTTCGATCACCATATCGAGCTCGTAAACCGATGTGGCGCGCACGCCCTCAAGCGTCAGCACAGCTCTGCCCGTGCCCTTCGAGAAGCTCGGATAAGTACCAACCTGTCCGAAGGAGGCCACCTTTTTGCCGTTTATCGAAACATCCAGCCTCAGGTTATCAACAATGATATGCAGATTAGTGGCACTCTTTTCAGTCAGGCCGAAGGTGCCCTTTATTTCAACGCGCTCTGTGCCCGCAGGGATTCCGTCTCGCAGGTTGACCCAGGTCTGCCCGTCAATCGAATACTGGCCCTCAATCGGATGCTGAATGATATGCGGCGATTCGCCCAGACCCTTAAATGGGTTACCGGACATAAAATTCAGCGCAATCATCAGTATGATAATCAAACCGACCAGCAGATACCCTACCAGGGTGCTTTTTCGTGCTTTAGTCTTTGTCTTATTCCTCATACACACCTCATAAGAAAACAACCAAGTGCTCTCACACTTGGTTGTATTTTAGCATTTTTATGCAATTTTCGCAAGATTTCTACAGATTTTTGTTGCACTTTTTAAAGCCTTCCCCTATTCTCTGTCCGTCTCGCCCACGAGCTTCATTATATCCTCCAGCCCGCGGATTTCAAGCTTCACATCGCCCGTAGGGCCGCCCTTGCCCTCGCACACATCCTTCGCGCCCTGCTCAACCTGGCCGGTTGCGTAGATGATGCCCTCCGGGATTCCCGCATCCGCAAGATCTGCCGCAAAGCCTTCCGCCATCTTTTGTGTAAGCTTTTTGCTGCCGGGACACATCACGCCGGTCAGGCCTTCTCCCGTCTCGATGGTGAAGTCGAG
>JAEEGU010000131.1 GCA_016280485.1 Bacillota bacterium
CTTCGACGACTTGCCAGTCATCGCCGAGCAGCATCTGCAGGCGCCCCGGATAGCGAACATCGCGGGGGTAGCGCAGGCCGGTCTCTGGAACATATCCGTATGTGTTTGAATCTCCGTAGCAGAGTAGTGTTTTGGTCATGGATTGTGCCTTTCGTTTTTGAAAATAGGGGCATGACTGCCCCTATCTTAAATCGTTATAAATTTCGCGGCGGTGGCCAATGTTCAGCACGAGGATTAAAATGCGGTCTTCGTGAATTTCGGCAATGACTCGGTAGTCGCCGACTCTGTATCGCCACTGCCCACTACGGTTAGCAGTAAGCCCCTTTCCGTGAGCGCGTGGATTGTCGCAGCCTTCGAGGTTTTTGCTAATCCAGCCGAGAATGAGCGAGGCCTCAGCCTTGTCCATCTTTTTGAGTTGCTTGAGAGCGTTTTTTGTAAATTCTACGTGATACTTCATTTCAGACCGAGCTCAGCCTCCACTTCCTCCAAGGTGTAGGTAGTAGAATCAGCTCTGTAGTCCTCTACAGCCTTTTCATAGCAACGCAAATCATATTCGTCTTCAATCTTCTCCATTACCGCCTGACGAAACAGTTCGGACATAGTCAGATTGTGTAGTGTCGCATATTTCTTTATCAGCAGTGTTTCTTCATCGCTTAATCTTAATGAGATAGCCATAATATGCACCTCCTTGTAATACATTGTAATACGAAATACCGAATTTGTCAACTGCAAATTTTATCAGGCAATAAAAAGGACAGGGTTTTCACCCTGTCCTTTGTTTGATTTCCATATTGGATTTTATTTCTCATTACCCTTTTTTGTAGCCTTTGAAATAGCAACCGCTGCAAGACCCACAGCCGCAGCACCCGCGAGGAGTGCCTTGCCCGGGTTTTCGATAACGGTCTCGGTTACGCTGTTGCCCTTGCCTGTATAGAGTAAATCGTCGAGGCTCTTTCCACCCTCGTTCAAAATAAATTTCTTGTTTTCCTTCATTTCTAATCCTCTCCTTTTTTTATCTTCATAAATTTCCGTTTATTCTGCGTTTTGCGGACCCTAATCCGCTTACAGGTGCATTATAACACAGTTTCGTTCGTTTCACAAGAATTATTATTTGACTCGCCGTCCATCTTTATCCCCGTTTTGCTTGACTTTGTCTACCCAATGTGGCAATATATTTTGGTAAGCTTCGAATTAAGCAATTACAAGGGCTTACAGAATTTCAATTTTATGCAAATCGATATAATTAATATAATGAAAGGGAAATTAAAGGGAAAAATATGTTAAGAAGAAAAGACAACCGCGAGTTCATCGACGCCGAGCTTTTCAGCCGCATGCTCTGCTGCGGTGCTGCGTCCCTTCAGGCGCGCAAGGAAGAGGTCAATCGTCTCAATGTATTTCCGGTACCTGACGGCGATACAGGTTCAAACATGTTCCTGACTATCGACTCGGTCAGATCGATATCGGTCGGCAAACTGGACCTTTCAGCTTATGCAGCAGCTGCCGCAAAGGCAACAATGAGGTCTGCGCGCGGAAACTCCGGCGTAATCCTGTCACTCTTTTTCAGAGGAATGGCAGACGCCTTCGCCGGTCACAAAACAGCTGATACCAAGCTTTTAATCGACGCATTCAGGAGCGGCGCGGAATCCGCAAGAAATGCCGTTATGAAGCCTGTTGAGGGTACAATCCTTACCGTAATGCGTGAATGCACCATTTTCGGTGAGAGCGATTTTCCAAAGAACATTGACGGCGCAATCGCCGGCATTTCAAAGCTTGCGGTAGAGACGCTCAAAAAGACTCCGGACATGCTTCCGGCACTTAAAAAGGCAAACGTTGTCGATTCCGGCGGCTTTGGCTTTACAATCATCATCGACGGTATGATCGCTGCATTAAAGGGAGTATCTCCTGACGAAATCGCAGAGCGCGAGGCGGGAGCTGATGCTCCGGAAACTCGCACCGACGCAGATTTTGCGGCCTTCTCCGACGAAGACATCAAGTTCGGTTTCTGTACCGAATGCCTGATAAACAGAAAAGAAGGCATACCTGAAAAGCAGGTTAACGACCTCCGCCCGTTCTTAAACGATTTGGGCGACAGCATCGTTCTGGTTGCGGACAACGAAATCGTAAAGGTTCACGTTCACACAAACGAACCGATGAAGGTAATATCCCGCATGATGGAATTCGGCGAGCCGCATTTCATCAAGGTCGAGAATATGCGTCAGCAACACAGCGCAATCGTTACGGCAAACGAGCAGGAATCACAGCCTGCACTAAGGGATGAATACGGCATCGTTACGGTTGCAAACGGCGACGGCCTCAAAAACCTCTTCACGGAGCTTGGCGTAGGCTATGTAATCGCCGGCGGCCAGAGCATGAATCCGAGCACGGACGATTTCTTAAAGGCTATCCGCTCGTTAGGCTGCAGAAAGGTAATTCTGCTCCCGAACAACTCAAACATTGTGCTTGCCGCAAAGCAGGCAGCAAACCTTGCAGAGGAGTTCGAGGTTTCGGTCGTAAAGACAACTACCATCCCGCAGGGCGTTTCGGCTCTGCTCGCGTTCAATCCTGACGCAAGCCCTGAGGAGAACGTGGAAAGCATGACGATGGCGGCAGAATCTGTGCTTACACTTTCAATCGCACGTGCGGTGAAGTCGGCAACAGTCAACGACATCAGCGTTCGCAAGCGTCAGCTCATCGGTATCGTGAACAACGACCTCTTCTGCGCAGCAAACACTGTGGCAGAATGTCTGACCATGCTCGCCGAAGAGATTGGCGATCGCGAAATCATCACGATATACTACGGCAAGGGCATATCTGCTGCAGAAGCTGAGAAGACCGCCGATATTATGAGAGGTCTCCTCTCCCCGAGATGCGATGTTACAGTCGTACCGGGCAAGCAGCCTATTTACCACTACATCATTTCAGCGGAATAGTTCCGGACATTCAAGGAGGACAAAATGAATCCATATACAATTATCACAGATTCCGGTTGCGATATAGATATTGCCACACTCGACCAGTGGGGTGTGAAGTGCGCAGATTTGACAGTAAGGAATGTTGAAGATTCCAGAATGTATCTCAACAGAGAAATAAAGCCGGAGAAATTTTACACACAGATGCGTGAGGGTCTCGTTTTCCAGACCTCCGCAGTAAATCCGGAAGGCTTTAAGAGAGTTTTCTGCGAAGAGCTGGAGCTTGGCAATGATATCATCTGCTTCTGCGTTTCTTCCGGTATCAGTACCACTTACCAGTCTGCGGAAATCGCAGCAATGGATCTGGCAGATCAGTATCCGGACCGCAAGATTATTATCGTTGACTCCCTATGTGCATCCGAGGGCGAAGGCCTGCTGGTATATCTCGCGGTTGAAAAGAAAAAGGCGGGCGCAACTATAGAAGAGGTTGAGGCTTATGCGAAGGAAACAATTCCTGTTCTGAGCCACTGGTTCACAGTTGACGACCTCAAATACTTAAAGCGCGGCGGAAGAATCAGCCCTACCGCAGCTTTCGCGGCAACAGTGCTCGACATCAAGCCTGTAATGCACGTTGATGACGATGGCAAGCTGGTCGGAGTTTCAAAGGTTCGCGGCAGACGCCAGGCGATCAAGTCAATTGCGGACAAATACAGTGAAATGGCTGCAGATCCGGACAACGGAATCTACTTCATCTCACACGGTGATTGCGCGGGAGATGCGGCAATCCTCGAGAGCATGATTGAAGAAAAGCACGGCCAAAAGGCAGCGCACATCGGCTATGTAGGCCCTGTAATCGGAGCTCACTCCGGTCCGGGAACACTGGCGCTCTTCTTCGTAGGAAAGAGATAAAACAGTATATTGACAAGCATCGGCTGTTTCAGTATACTTTTATATGTTGCGGCACATAGGTTTGTCGCAAATCAGATTAAAGTGCGGAGGTAAACGAAATGAAGCACATCACTACATTAGAAACACGCGACATGAAGGAAAGCATGGAAAAAGGCGGTTGCGGCGAATGCCAGACTTCCTGCCAGTCCGCTTGCAAGACAAGCTGCGGTATTGCTAACCAGAAGTGCGAGAACGAAAACGAACAGTAGAAACAACATTGTTCGCAACCGGGGCGTGGCAGCACGTTCCGGTTTTTTCGCGTGTAAGGAGAGAAATTTATGATACATCAGTATAAAATGAACGGCTATAACATCGTAGTGGATGCCTTTAGCGCAAGCATTCACGTGCCTGACGATCTGGCATACGATGCTATAGAGCTGATAGACAAAAAGCTGGACGGGCGTCCTGCCACGGATTTGGTATTCGCCGAGGCCTTTGTTTCCGCATTTGAGGAAATGAAGCGCAAGTATCCGCATGTAGCGGAGACCGAAATACAGGAGGCGTTTGAGGATATTGGCGAGCTCAGAAAGAAGGGCAGGCTCTTTACGGAGGACGTCTACAGGGATGCGGCGGGATATCTCAAAAACCGCACGACCACACTCAAGGCGCTCTGCCTTTTGGTCGCACATACCTGTAACCTTAATTGCTCCTACTGCTTTGCGGCACAGGGTAAGTTTGCGGGTCCTACAGGACTCATGGATTTTGAAACGGGCAAAAGAGCGATAGATTTTCTGATTGAAAACTCGGCTGACCGCCACAATCTCGAGGTAGACTTTTTCGGCGGCGAGCCTCTGGTCAACTTCGAGGTGTGCAAGCAGATTGTTGCCTATGCGCGCTCGATTGAGAAAGAGCATAATAAAAACTTCCGCTTCACGCTGACAACAAACGGTATCGGCGTAAATGAGGAAGTAATTAATTGGGCTAACAAGGAATGCTATAATGTTGTGCTGAGCCTCGACGGACGCAAGGAAGTCAATGACAGATTCCGTGTGGACATGGCGGGGGGCGGCTCTTACGACCGCATCGTTCCAAAGTTCCAAGAGTTTGTGAAATCACGCGGCGGAAAGGGCTACTATATGCGCGGCACCTTTACGCATTTCAACACGGACTTCACAGAGGATATTTTCCACATGGCAGACGATCTGGGCTTTTCCGAGCTTTCGATGGAGCCGGTTGTAACCGACCCTTCAAGCCCTTCGGCACTCACCGAGGAGGATTTCCCTGTTCTCTGTGAGCAGTACGAAATCTTGGCAAAGGATATGCTGCGCAGGGAAAAGGACGGTAAGCCTATCACCTTCTATCACTACATGATTGACCTTACGCACGGACCTTGCGTTTACAAGCGCGTTTCCGGATGCGGCTCCGGCACGGAGTACCTCGCGGTAACCGCTTGGGGTGACCTCTATCCGTGCCACCAGTTCGTAAACGACCCCGAATACAAAATGGGCGATATCTGGAATGGCGTTACAAATGAAAAGCTCACAAGTGAGTTCAAGGAATGCAATGTCTATTCCCGTCCCGAGTGCGGAGAATGCTGGGCAAAGATGTACTGCGCAGGCGGCTGTGCGGCCAACGCGCTTCACAGCACGGGCGACATACACGGTGTGTATGAATACGGCTGCAGACTTTTTAGAAAGCGCCTCGAATGCGCCCTCATGATGAAGGTCGCACAGGCAGATTCATAAGATTATTTATTCTCAAGCTCCGAGAGATCCATCATGCTTTGGACTCCGGAGCTTTTATCTTTTTTCGGCTTTTCGGCGGCCTTGAAATCCGTTTCGGTTCCCTCGATCACGCGGTAAACAGGGCCGTAAGGATTGCCCTCTTCCTCCTCCATGCGAAGCTCGGCCTTGAAGGTATTGCCCTTTTTGTCCATGAGCTTGCTCTTTGTGACCGTCTTGCCCGCGAGGAATTTCTTCGCATCGGTTTTGGTGAAGGTAATGTTCGTCAGCAGCTTCATCTTTGAGTTTTTCCAGATGGCGAACTTGCAGCCCTCCTTAAAGCCGCTGCAGCTAAAGGCCTTCTGCGTTTCTATAACATCCTTTCCGCAGCGAGGACATTTGCCCAGACTCTCCGGGCCCTCGTCCGAAAAGCCCGCAAGCCCAAAGGAAGCACCGTAAGGCGATTCCGGTCCATCATCGTAGAGGAATACATCTCCGACGTAGATTTTATCCTTTGCCTTGGAATAGAGCCTGCGCATGCGGACAGTTTCAACTGTGCGGCGTCTGCCACAAGGTGCGCCCTCGGCTTCGTCGATAATCCAGTCGCTCTTTAAGAGCTTCTTTACCGCGCCGCGGGTTACCTTGGATTTGCTCATCATCCCGGACTTTGCCTTTTTCCAGATGACAAACTTGCATCCTTCAGTATAGCCGCTGCAGCCGTAGCCGTTTTTACCCTCGACTATGTCTGCACCGCAGCGAGGGCATTTGCCCAGCGGCTTCGGTGGCTCGTGAACGATTTCTTCAAGCCCGAAGGAAGCACCGAATTCCGAACCTGGCCCGTCATCGACCAGATATACGCGGCCCGGATAGGTTTTTCTGCTCTTTTCGGAATAGAGGCGCTTAAAAAGTATGGTCTCCTTTGAACGGTGGATGGATTTTGGAGACTCCGGGACATCCGCGGCCTTTTCGGAATCGGTAGCCGCATCTGTTTTAAGGTCAAATGAGAACTGATCGGGAACCTTTTCTGTTTCCCTGTTTTCCGGAGTCTTTCGCTCAAATGTTATTCTCTCGGCGTCCTCAAATCCGCCCGAAAGCCAGGTGTGGACCATGTCCGGCGTGATTTCGATTTTGCTCATCATTCCGGATTTCGCGGTTTTCCAGATCACGAACTTGCAGCCGTTTTTGTAGCCGCTGCAGCCGTAGCCGTTTGTCCCTTCAACGACATCGCAGCCGCAGCGAGGGCACGGTCCGAGAAGCAGCTTTCCGCGGCGCATGCTCTCCGGCACGTGATAGGCATCGACCTTTGGATATTCCGTCCTTATTACATTTTTTATCATGTCAAAGACGCTGTCTGTCAGATCCGTCCAAGGCACCTCGCCGTCCTGAATCTCCTGCTGTACGGCCCACCAGAGACCTGTCATATCCGGCTTTTTAAGCTCATCCGGAAGTATTCGATAGAGCTCGCGTCCAAGAACAGTCGAGCGAATCTGCTTGCCCCTGCTTTCGATAAAGCCGCGGGCTTCGAGATTGTCTATAATAAAGGAACGGGTAGCGGAGGTACCGATACTGCCGTTTTCGCCTTTCTTTTCCTTGTCCTTTTCGAGCAGGAGCTGCTTTGCGCGGGGGTCCGTAACATAGCGCGCTATGCGGGTCATATCCTCATTGAGCGAGGCCTTTGTATAGCGCGGAGGAGCCTTTGTCTCTTTTGCCTCATATGCCGCCTTTTTGCAGCCTGCGCTGTATGTTCCGGGCGTAATCAGCGAAAGCTCGCTTTCATCCTCCGCATCATCGCCACCCTTTTCGGGGCGAATCAGCTTTAAAAAGCCCTCGCTTGTAATCTTCGTGGAATTGGCACGCAAAGCCCCGCCCTCGGCAGGTACCTCGAGCGTGGTGCGCTCTTTTTCCGCAGGCGGCAGAAACTGCGCCATGAAATATTTAACAATCGCCAGGTAGACGTTGCGCTCTTCCTCGGTGAATTTGCTTATGTCAAGGCGCCTGTTCTGCGGTATGATCGCAGTGTGCGCCGTTATGTTTTTGTCGTCGAAGGCCCTGCTGTGAAGGCTCGTGTCAAGCGGCATGCGTGAGAAAATCTTGCCGGCCGGATCGCCCGAAAGGTTTGCGAGCACCTGTCGTACCGTGCCCGGTGCCTCCTTGTACTGCTCCTCCGAAAGGTACTGGCAGTCGGAGCGGTTGTACGTGATCGCGTTGTGCCTGTCGCGCAGGTTCTGCGTAATTTCGAGAACCTGCCCCGGGTCGTAGCCAAACTTAGCCGAGCAGTAGGTCTGCAGCTTAACAAGGTTAAACGGCAGCGGAGGCTGTTCGGTAATCTGCTTCATGCTGACGGCAGCCTTCTCAAGCTGCCTGCCACGGAGGGCTTCCGTTATTTCGGTAGCGTAGTCTTCGTCGCTGATGCGGCCCTCCTCGAGGTTCGGGTCGTCCTTCGCCGGCTCGTAAGCGGCACGCACTGTCTTGCCACCAATCTCGAGCTCTGCGCTTATCGTAAAGTAGCGCTGCTTGGTGTGGTCCTCAATGAGCAGGTCGCGGGTCACGACAAGGCCCAGCGTCGGAGTCTGGACGCGGCCCACCGTAAGCATCTTGACGTGTGGGTTTTTGAGCGAGAAGTAGCGTGAGAAGTTGTAGCCCACCATTATGTCGGCGACCGACCTCGCGTGAGCGGACCAGCCGTAGTTAACAAACTCGGAATTGTCCTTCATGCTTGAAAGGGCTCTGCGGAGCGCGGCTTCCGTGGTATCGCCGGTCGAAAGGCGGTAGACTTTTCCGGTGTATTTGAACCAGTCGAGGATTTCGTCAATCAGGTACTGTCCCTCGTCGTCCGGGTCTCCGGCGTGGATTACGCACTCGGCATCGCGCAGCAAATCGCCTATTAAATTGAGTCTTTCGGCCTTTCCTTCGCCCGGCTTTTTGCCCCAGTTCTCAAAAAAGATAGGGAGAGCCTCGAGAGTCCAGGTTTTGTAGGTTTCGGCGTCGTAGTCCTCGGGCTCCTTTAAGGTCAATAGGTGACCAAAGGCCGCAACGATTGCGTATTCGCCCTTTACGGTGTAGCCGTCCTTTTTTGTGGCGCTGCCGTCCAAGGCCGCTTCGATGGCCCTGGCGAGCATAGGTTTTTCGGCAATAATAAGCTTCATGAAAGCCATTTTCCTTTCACAATCAGATAAACTTTATTATATACAATCGGACAAATTTCTTCAACTGCCTATAAATGCACATAAACCTTGCAAAAGGTGGGATTTGGTGATAGAATATTATGGAATGGGTTTAATTACATTCAAAATACAAGCATATACACAAGGAGATTTATCAAAATGAAAGATGTTGAAATCAGAAAACTGTTCAGGGACACCGCTGAGTACGCGGACCGTGACATTGTTGTGAGAGGCTGGGTCAGAACCAACCGAAATTCCAACAAGTTCGGATTCATCGAGCTCAATGACGGTACGTTCTTTAAGTCCGTTCAGGTAGTTTACGAGGCCGACATCTTAAATAATTTTGACGAAATAGCAAAGGCGCCGATTTACGCGGCACTAGAGGTTCACGGAAAGCTCGTGCTTACACCGGAGGCGAAGCAGCCGTTTGAGGTAAAGGCACAGGAGGTCACAATCCTTGCCGACTGTGATGCAGACTACCCGCTTCAGAAAAAGCGCCACTCTCTCGAGTTCCTTCGCGAGAAGGCTTACCTTAGACCACGTACAAACACATTCTCGGCGGTATTCAGAGTTCGCTCACAGATTGCATATTCAATCCACAAGTTCTTCCAGGACAGAGGCTTTGTATATGTTCACACACCGCTGATTACAGGCTCCGACTGCGAGGGCGCAGGTGAGATGTTCCAGGTTACAACACTTGACTTAAACAATCCGCCTCGCACCGAAAGCGGCGAAATCGATTACAGCCAGGACTTCTTCGGCAAGATGACCAGCCTTACCGTGTCCGGTCAGCTCGAGGGCGAAATTATGGCTTTGGCTTTCCGCAACATCTACACCTTCGGACCTACATTCCGTGCTGAGAATTCAAATACGGCGCGCCATGCTTCCGAGTTCTGGATGATTGAGCCTGAAATTGCGTTTGCAGACCTCGAAGACAATATGGTTATTGCCGAGGAAATGATAAAATACATCATTCGTGATGTTCTTGAAAACTGCCCTGAGGAAATGGAGTTCTTCAACAGCTTTGTGGACAAGGGACTTATCGAGAGACTCAATTCAATCGTTAATGCGGATTTTGGAAGAGTCACCTACACAGAGGCAGTAGAGCTTCTCAAAAAGAGTGGCAAGGAGTTCCAATATCCTGTGGAGTGGGGTATTGACCTGCAGACAGAGCACGAAAGATATCTCACAGAAGAAATATTCAAAAAGCCGCTCTTCGTTACGGATTATCCAAAGGATATCAAGGCATTCTACATGCGCATGAACGATGACGGCAAGACAGTTGCGGCTTGCGACCTGCTGGTACCGGGTGTTGGTGAGATTATCGGCGGTTCGCAGAGAGAAGAGCGTTATGACATGCTCGTAAAGAGAATGAAGGAGCTGGGCCTCAAAGAAGAGGATTACTGGTGGTATCTCGACCTCCGCAGATACGGCGGCGTATATCATTCGGGTTACGGCCTCGGCTTCGAGCGCATTATCATGTACGTTACAGGCATGGCAAACATTCGCGACGTACAGCTCTTCCCGAGAACGCCAAAGAACGCAGAATTTTAGTACAGAATTTTTATGAAAGGGAGGACAAGGCATGTTAGTTTCCTTAGTTCCAATGTTCGACAAGGATATGAAGGTCAGCGCATATTCACTCCTTGCACAGAATGACAATTATCTTTTGAACCCGACACTTACGGGAATCGAGCGCCACGCGGTAGCGGCAAAGATTAACGGCGTCGATGTTTTGAACGAGATGGGAGTGGAGACTCTTTCTCCGGGCACGGATATTTTCCTGCCTGTCAGCAAGATTGCAATCTTTACGGATATTCCGAGCATCTGCAAGGTTCCGCATGAAAGACTCATACTTCTCCTTGAGGACATAAATGCAGAGGAATCTTACATAAAGAGACTCATAGAGCTCAAGAGCATGGGCTACAGACTCGCGCTCAAGAATCTGCCGGTGACTTCATATGTTGAGCATGCGGCAATAATCAAGCTCATCGACTATATCATGCTCGACAGCACAGAGGTCGAGGTTACAAAGGCAAAGATCTTTTTCACAAAGGCTTATCCGCATGTAAAGCTTTGCGTAAGCGCTATCGTGAGCCAGGAATATTTCGATGCCATCAAGGATGATCCTGAGTTCCTCTGGTTCGAGGGCCCATTCTACAGAGTGCCTGTTACAAAGGGCCAGTCGGAGGTTGCTCCTCTGAAGGCAACATATCTCCAGCTCCTCAATGTAGTTAACGACGCTGACTTTGAGCTTACAGACGTTGCGGATGTAATCAGCCGCGATACAGCTCTGACCTTAAGCTTCCTCAAGATGGTAGGCGCTGTTGCAGGTGCGGAAATCACTTCCATTCGCCAGGCTGCTGCAATGCTGGGTCAGGTAGAGCTTAAGAAGTGGATCAACGCAGTTGTAACAAAGGAACTTTGCGCAGACAGACCGAGCGAGGTTATGCGTATATCTCTTCTCCGTGCGAAATTTGCGGAGCAGCTTGCAGTGCTTTTCGAAATGGGCATGAGTGGACAGGAACTTTTCCTCACCGGACTGTTCTCCGTCCTCGATATCATCCTCGAATGCCCTATGCAGGAAGCCCTCAGCAAAATTAAGGTTTCAAAGGACATCAGGGATGCCCTCATAGAGCACAAGGGCAAATTCGCAAAGGTACTCGACTTTGTTGTTCAATACGAGGCGGCAAACTGGCAGGAGGTTTCCAGAGTATTCATTGTTGATAATATCGAAATGGACGATGTTTACAACGCTTACATAAGCGCAATCAAGTGGTATCACCAGCTGATCGGTTAAAAATGTAAATATGATTATCTGTGGTGCGCGCCAAAGCGGTGCGCACCTTTTTTAATGCGAAAAAACAAAATATTGCGAACGTCGCAATTTAATGGTATAATTTTGATTGTGGGCGCCACGCCCCCGATAAAATGAATTAATGGAGGGTCTTATAATGAAAGGCTATACAGGCGAAAACATCAGAAACATAGCACTATTAGGGCATGGTGGTTGCGGAAAGACAACTTTTCTTGAGGCAGCCCTCCTTGCTACAGGGGTAATCAGCAGATTGGGTAAAGTAGAGGATGGAAACACAGTATCCGACTACGACAAGATGGAAATCGAAAAGGGATATTCCATCAATACCACACTCGTACCTGTTGAGTTCAATAAGGTAAAGCTCAATTTCCTCGATACTCCGGGTTTCTTCGATTTCGCCGGAGAGGTGCAGTCCGCACTCAGCGCTGTTGAAGCTGCAGCCATCTTAGTAGACGCTTCATCCGGTATACAGGTCGGCACAGAAAAGGCTTGGGAAGCAACCAAGGCTGCCGGCACACCAAAGTTCTTTGTTCTTACAAAGACTGACAAAGAAAACGTAAATGTAGATCAGGTTATTGAAGACCTCAAGGCAAAGTTCGGAACTTCCGTAGTTACTCTCGACGACAGAGAAGCTCTTTCCGAAGCTATCGCAGAGACTGACGAAGAGCTCATGGAAATCTTCTTTGACAAGGGCGAGTTCACAGACGAAGAGTTCAATCGCGGCCTTTCAAAGGGTATCGGCCAGGGCGACATCGTTCCTATCTTCAAGTGCTGCTCCATGACAGGCGAAGGCGTAAAGGAAGTTCTTCAGCAGTTCATCGACCTGGTTCCTGCACCTACAGCAATTGCACCACTCAAGGCTACAAAGGACGGCGCAGAGGTTGAAATCCCTGTAGATCCAAACGGAAAGCCTGTAGTATTCGTATTCAAGACACTCGCAGATGCGTTCCTCGGTAAGATTTCCCTCGCAAAGGTTATCTCCGGCAAGATTACACCTGCTATGGAATTATACAATCCGGCAGCAGAAAAGCCTGAAAAGCTCGGTTCAATCTTCTATCTCCGCGGCAAGACTCAGGGCGAGGCTCCTAGCGTATCCGCAGGCGACATCGTTGCACTGGGCAAGCTTCAGGTAACCAAGACAGGCGACACTCTTTGCGAAAAGGCAAACCCTGTTGAGCTGCCAAAGATTTCATTCCCACAGCCTACTTTATTCCAGGCAATAGAGGCAAAGGAGAAGGGCGGCGACGAAAAGATGACTTCCGGTCTCAGAAAGATCATGGAAGAAGACCCATCCTTCCGTCTCGAGCAGAATCCTGAAACCCGCCAGATTCTCATCGGCGGCCAGGGCGAAATCCAGCTCGGCATCGTTCTTGCAAAGTTAAAGGACAAATACGGCGTAACTGTAGAAGTAGTTCCACAGAAGATCGCTTATCGCGAAACCATCAAGGGCCAGTCAGACGTACAGGGCAAGCACAAAAAGCAGTCCGGCGGCGCAGGTCAGTATGGTGACGTTCATATCAGATTCTCACCTTCCGAGAAGGAATTCGAATTCTCCGA